>JANNVG010000587.1:0-5083 GCA_031414395.1 Fimbriiglobus sp. | reverse complement strand
AAGCACCTGCACCGGCTGATCGTGACTTCGGCCACCTATAAGCAGTCGTCGAAGATCACCGCGGAGTTGAAGGAGAAGGACCCGTCGAACAAGTTGCTCGCCCGCGGGCCGCGGCACCGAGTAGATGCCGAAGTGGTGCGTGACATCGCGTTGTCAGTGTCCGGCCTGCTCACCCCCACCGTCGGCGGCCCGCCGGTGTATCCGCCCATCCCGGCGTTCATGCTGGTGCCGCCGACTAGCTACGGGCCGAAGGCGTGGCCCGAGAGCACCGGGGCCGACCGCTACCGCCGCAGCCTGTACGTGTTCAAATTCCGCAGCCTGCCGTACCCGGCGCTGCAAGCGTTCGACGCCCCGGTCGGCGACTTCGCGTGTGTCAAGCGGTCGCGGTCGAACTCGCCCGTGCAGGCGCTCACCGCCCTGAACGAACCGATCTTCCTCGAAGCGGCCCAGGCGCTCGGCTTACGCATCCTGACCGAAGGCGGGAAGACCGACAGCGACCGGGTGGCCTTCGCCTTCAAGCTGTGCGTGGGGCGAACGCCGACCGACGCGGAAGCGAAGGTGGTGCTGGCGATGCAGGCGAAGCAGGCGGAGCGGCTCGCCGACCCGAAGGCCGACCCGTGGGCGGTGGCGGTGAGGTCGGCCGACGACGCGAAGAAGCTGCCGAACAACGCCACCCCGGCGCAACTGGCGAGCTGGGTGGCCGTGGCGCGAGTGATGCTGAACTTGGACGAGACGATGAGCAAGGAGTGACGCAGGACACGAGCCGGAAGCGTGAGCGACGGCAGGTGTTTCGCTTCGACACGAGAAGCGTGAGCGACGGCAGGTGTTCCGCTTCGACACGAGCCGGAAGCGTGAGCGACGGCAGGTGTACCGCACCCGTCGCTCACGCTTCCGGCTCGTCGGTCACTGCTTCGCCGCCGCCTCCACCTTCAGTTTCACCGTCACCGGGAAGTGGTCGGCGTACCCGCGGTCGGCGTCCTTGATGTCCTTGTCCGGGTCGCCGAACCGCCACGGCTCGCGGCGGGTCGCCCCCTTCCGCATCAGCCCTTCCGTGTATGCCGTCACGCTCTTCGGGTCGGCGCTCCACCCGGTCGTGTCCAGCATCCCCGGCGACACGACGATGTGGTCGTAGATGAGCGGCTTGCCGCTGTACCACAGCGTGCCGTACTTGGCCGGGTCTTTTCCGTTCATCAGGTTAAGCAGGAACGGGTCTTTGGCCGCCGGCTTCACCTTCGTGATGTCGCCGATCGACCCCAGGTTCTTGACGATCGGCTCGGCGTCGGGCGAGTCGTTGAAGTCGCCACACAGCAGGAAGTCGGTCTCGGGCTTCTTGTCCACCATCTCGGCCACGCGGTCCCAGATGGTGTTGGCGTACTTCTCCCGCCCGCTGTCCCCGTCGCTGCCGTCCCGCTGTTTCAGTTGGCTGGTCCAGTGCGAGGCGATGACGCACAGGTCTTTCTGGTTCACGTACAGGTGCATTTCCAGGATCCGCAGCGGCTTCTTCAGCAGCTTCACGTTCCGCACGTCCACGTTCACACGGCTAATCACGCACGGGGCGATGTGCCGCCCGCCGTCGATGTTCTGCATCACCACGTGCTTGTACTGGCACTTGTCGTCCTGCTTGGTCGCCTTCAGCTTGGCGTTCAGCGCGTCCTTCAACAAGTCGGCCGCCCGCACGCTCTCCACCTCCGCGCACGCGATCACGTCCGGCCCCTTGCCGCCGTTCATGCCCACCAGGGCGGACGCAATCCGGTCGTACTTCAGCTCCCGCAGCTCCTTCTTCTCGGCGAACGGGTTGTCGTACGCCTCGTCGATGTCGTTCCGCTTGTCGTCCTTGTCGTCGAACAGGTTCTCCACGTTCCAGAAGCAGAACAGGAACTCGTTCTCCCCGTCGGCGGTGGTCGCCTGTTGGGCGGAGGCGGTCTCCACCCGCTGCATGAACAGGAACACGCCCACGCCCAACAGCGCGAGGATGACGACGCCGATTTTCATCGGGGTGGACAGCTTGGCGAACAGGGTGAAGGCGAAGGCAATCGCCTTATTGGTGGCGACGGGCTTGGAGCGGGAGCGAGGCATGAGTCACCGCGGAGGGGTGGGGCGTCAGAGTCAGCATAGCCGGGAAAGGAGGCAGTTGGGAAGGCGGACCGAATCTCGCGTTGCCACCCCCCGCCCGCGGGTGCTACCCTTTCCCACTCCCCAAGGTTGGCATTCATGACGTGCGTGGTCACCGGCTGTGCCGGGTTCATCGGGTCGCATCTGACGGAACGGCTGCTCGCCGACGGGCACGCGGTCGTCGGCATCGACTGCTTCACGGACTACTACGCCCGGCCGATCAAGGAGCGAAACCTGAGCGGGGCGAAGGCGCACGCGAAGTTCAAGTTCGTGGAAGCGGATTTGGCCGAGGGGAAGGTGGCCGACGCGGTGGCCGGTGCGGAATACGTTTTTCACCTCGCGGCGATGCCCGGCCTCACGCGGAGCTGGATCGACTTCGACATCTACAACCGCTGCAACCTGACCGCCACGCACCGGCTGCTCGAAGCGCTGAAGGCGGTGCCGACGCTCAAGAAGTTCGTGTACGCCAGCACGAGCAGCGTGTACGGCCGGTACGCCAGCGGCGATGAAACGCTGCCGACGAAGCCGAGTTCGCCCTACGGCATCACGAAGCTGGCCGGCGAACACCTTGCGCGGGTGTATCAGGAGGAGTTCGGGATCCCGGCTGTGGTGCTGCGGTTCTTCAGCGTGTACGGCCCGCGGCAGCGGCCGGAGATGGGGCTGCACCTCTTTATCAAGTGGGTGCTCTCGGGCACGCCGATTCAACTGACCGGCGACGGGTTGCAGGTGCGCGGGGCGACGTATGTGGACGATTGCGTGGAGGCGACGGTGCGGGCCGGGTTGAACGCGATGCCGGGCGAGACGTTCAACTTGGGCGGCGGGGAGATCGCCACCGTGCTGGACATGATCCGCAAGATCGAGCGGCTGAGCGGCACGACGGCGACCATCGAGCGCAAGCCCGACCGCAAGGGCGACCAGTTGGCGACCGCCGCCGATGTCGGTAAGCTCTGGCGGCACCTCGGCTGGAAGCCGACGACCGGGCTAGACGCCGGGCTGGCGAAACAGATCGAGTGGCAACGGGGGATGATGGGTGCTGAATGAGCATTCTGCCCAATGTCGAGGTAGAATTACCTGTGAGGATGAGCTGCTAGCTCGACCAGGAGGCGAGTAGTGAAACTGGGGACATGCCGGCTGTGTGGGAAGCGTTCAGTGAAATTGACGGATGACCACACTCAGCCACAGTATGCATTCAACGAGAAAAGCCGCGGGCATTACCGACGGGGAAACCTGTACACACAGAATGTCAATCCGACGATTTTTATCCGGTCGAACCCCGCCGGGGCAAGTGGGTACGACATCCCTAGTCAGCCGATCTTTGGCGGGATTCGTGTACCCACACAGTGCATGGAGTGCAACGGGCTATTGGGTCTACACTACGACGTGCCATTTGGGCAGTGGTGCCATGGTGCCAAAGCGACGTTGAAACCGGGAAGAGTACTGATCGTCCATGAACGCTACACACAGATCTGCGAGAACCCTCTCGCAGTTCTGAAGCGAGTGATCGCGATGTTTTTCTCGATCAATGGCGATTTCTTTTCCGAGAGGAATCAGGAACTGGCGAGGTTCGTGCGAGAACCTGAATGCCAGCACCTCCCCGAACCGTTCGGCATTTTCGCAGCCTACAGCGTCAGCGATCTGGTGAGCTACATTCCTCTCCAGTGTCGGCTAAACGTTGCGAACGGGTATGGGCTATGGATCACTCAGATTTCGTATCCGCCGTATACCTTTGCCTTGACGCTCGATGGCACCTCTCCTGATCCACGATTCTGTGCGCTAAGGAGCTTTGCCCAACATCCAATCGGTCCAGGGGCGAGTACGGAAGTGGTACTGAGTTTGGTACCAACAAATCCCGTATTCGCAGGAGATTACCGGGGTTCAGGCCGTTTGGTGCCTGACAACACAGTGGTTCTGACCACTGAACTGCCACCGCGATACTACCGCTTGGTGGACCCTGTATTCTGACAAGTTACGCGGCCCTGACCGAACAACTCGGTCAGAAACCGTGATCTGCCCCTCGCTGGCGCGTCGGGCTAACTTTGCGAGGCACGGATGCTCGACACCTTGAACCGCCATTTCGTGCAGCCGCTGATCGCGGCCAAGCGGCGGAGCCGCCACCTGCGGAACTACCGCCACCTGAGCAAGACGCAGTTCGATTCACCCGACGTGGTGCGGGCACGTCAGCTTGCCATGCTGAAGGCCCAGCTTCGACACGCCTACGCCACCGTGCCGTTCTACCGCCGCACATGGGACACCGCCGGCGTTCACCCGGACGACGTGAAGTCGCTCGACGACTTCGCCCACTTTCCCGTCGTCACGAAGACCGACATCCGCAAGCACGCCGCGGAGATGTTGTCCGAGGCGTACCGCGGGGCGAAACTTCGCACGAAGACCACCAGCGGTAGCACCGGCGTGCCGCTCGTCATCAAGCTCGACGAACGCGGTGCCCAGTGGAAGGCCGGCTGCACCTTGCGGGCCGACGAGTGGAGCGGGTGGCGGCTCGGTCAACGGGTGGCGAAGGTGTGGGGCAATCCGGAGTACCGGCACTTCGGGTTGCGTGGTCGCATCACCAACCACTTCGTCGATCGCGCGATCTACCTCGACACCATCCACCTGACCGAAGGCCGCATCCGTGAGTTCGTGGCGGCGGTGCGGCGGCACCGGCCGGGGCTGGTGTTCGGCCACGCCCACTCGCTGTACATGCTGGCGTGCGTGCTGAACAAGTCGGGCATTTCGGACATCCGCCCGAACGGCATCATCTCCACCGCCATGCCGCTGCACGACTACCAGCGGAAGGCGATTGAGACGGCGCTCGGCGTGCCCGTGACCAACCGCTACGGGTGCGAGGAGGTGAGCCTGATCGCCTGCCAGTGCGAGCGGCACCAAGGGCTGCACGTGGCGGCGGAGTCCATCTTTGTTGAGGTGAACCGGCGGTGTGAACCGCCGGGTAAAGCAAGCAACCCGGCGGTTCACA
>JANNVG010000586.1:0-2066 GCA_031414395.1 Fimbriiglobus sp. | reverse complement strand
CGCTCGCGCGTCGGGCTAACCTATCGCTCGCTCTCGGGAATGTGAATGACCGTGAGCGAGCAGCAGTCCCACACCTTCCCGCCGCGGTTCACGTTCCACGTGACGTACAGCTTGCCGCCGTCCGGATCGACGGCCGAGCTGAAGGTGCCGACGAGCGTGGCCCCGCACTTCTCCTGGATGAACGGGTGCAGGAAGGCGATCACCTTCCGCCGCTTCGTCTGGGTGTCGAACTGCACCACCGCCGAGTGGTCCTTCTCGCTACCGCCGTGCGCGCCGGGGATGTAGTACACGTACCGCCCGGTCGGGTCGACATCGAGCGACGTGATGTAGGTGTTCAGCCCGACCGCCGCCGGGCCGAGTTCCTCCGCCTTCTCCGTCTTGGTGTCGAACGCGAACAGCGTCGCCTCGCCCTCCTTGCCGCCCTTCGACACGGTGAACACCTTGCCGCCCTTCGTCTCCTCCGTCGCCGCCCGCACGCCGATCTCGGCGTCGATCTTCACCGGCCCGCCGCCCGCTTTCGGGTCGTACCGCACCAGCGGGCCGATGCCGTCTTCCTTGCCCGGCGTCCAGTACACCCGGCCGGTGGACTTGGCGAGGATCATGTATCGCGCCGGGCCGTCCGCCCCGGTGTAGAGCAACTTCTTCGCCTTCAGGTCGTAGGCGAAGAACTGCACGCCCTGGTCTTTCGCGTTCGTGCCGGCCGCCGTGCCGCCGTAGAAGATCATCCGCTCGCCGTCGAGCACGCTGCACGGGATGCAGTGCTTGGGCACCGGCCCCCGCACCACCACTTCGCTCGTGCCCGACTTCGGGTCGCACCGTAGCACCCAGTCGCCGTCGTAGTTGTTCTTGTCGGCCGTCACGGTGGTGCTGCCGCGGTGCGTCGAGCAGTACAACCAGCCGTCGGATCCCACGTCGAGCCGGCTGTGGATCTTGCCCGGCGCGTAGTGGCCCTTCGGCAGTTGCAGCAGCTTGGTGGTGTCGAGCAGTTGGCGGAACGACTTCGCCGCGGGGTCGTACTCGAACACGCGGCCGGTGCCGGTGCCGTTCGCCGGGTCGCCCTTGCCGCCGACGGCCAAGTGGTCGCCGATGCTGGCGTAATACTTGCCGTTCGCGGCCACGCTGTCGCCCCAGTTCGACCACGGGTTGCCGGGGTAGTCTTGTCCGGGGAAGTAGAGGAAGTCCACGGTCGGGGCGACCTTCGCCACGTCCACGTCTTTGCGAAGTGTGGCCGGCGGCTTCAGGAACTCGTCGCCGGTGTGGGTGAGCGACGCCTTGCCGTCGGGGATCGTCGGCGGGAAGGTGAGGGCGGGCGGCTTCTGTGCCCAGGCGACCGGACAGACGACGGCGAACACGGCGCACCAGACGGACCGGAACACGCGCATGGCACCGCCTCGGGGGGAGAGGATAGGAGTATAAACCGCCGACGCGGGCGGAAGTTCCTCGGCGGTACGAATCGGAGTAGGGCGGGCGAGGCTGCGTCAGCAGCCGACCCCCGCCGTGGTGTGCAACTACGATGGGTTCAGTCGCCGGCCGGTTCTTCGTCTTCGGGTTGATCGCCTTCCCCGTCGGCCGGGTTGCTCAGCAGGCGGATGATGTGGCGGGCGAGCGGCTCCTTGATCTCGCGGTGGCGGGGCACGGGCTGCGACACGCCCGTCGCCGGGTTGCGATACCAGTCGTGTTTCCCGCCGTGCCGCACCAGCACGCCGCCCGCCGCTTCGATTGCCCGAATCAGGTCGAGCCGCTTCATGACACCACCAACTCGCCCACCTGACGGGCGGCGGGGATGTGTCCGCCAGACAGGTCGGCGTACAGGTCGCGGAGGTGGTCGAGCAGGTCGTCGAGGGTGTCGCCTTGCGTCCAGTAGTCGGGGTAGTCTTGCAGGTAGCCGAGCCAGCCGCCGCCTTCTTGCCAGTGGACGTACTTCACGGTGGTCATGACCGGCCCTCGCGTCGGTGCGGGTGAATTGTAGCGTGCCGATGTGCGGTGGAACGCAACCACCTCACCCCGGAGCTTGGGCGTCCCGCCCGCCCTACCTGGAACCGGGGGCCCCCGGGGGGGGGGGGCCG
>JANNVG010000585.1:0-3458 GCA_031414395.1 Fimbriiglobus sp. | reverse complement strand
GCCAGACTGCGATGCCGACCCCCGTCCGACTCTCGGCGAGAGTCGGCCACCCGTTGCGGCCCGTCCGGTGTGCTATCGTTACCTCCATGTCGGCACTGCTCTTCCCCACCGCCGATGCTCTGCGGCTGGCCCTGGCGTCCGGGGTGATCCCGCCGGCGGTCGCCCGCGGGCCGGTGGCCGCCGGTGCCGGCGACGGCGGTGAATTGTGGCTCGCCCCGTCGCACCCATTACCCGCCGACCTGCACTCCGCACTCGCCCGCATCGGCGTGCGGTCGCACGCCCCGCCGCCGGGATTCGTGCCCACCGTATTCCCCTGCTGGGCCGCCACGCTCCCACTTCGCACCGACCCCGCCCCGCCCGTCGGTCCGCTGCTCGTGCGGCTGCCCGCCGAGCGGCTCGCCGGGTTCGTCGCGTCGGCCCGCCGGCTCCGCCCGCAGCCGGTGCGGTTCCACCCGGATCGCCCGTTCGCCCTCGCGTGGTTCCCGCACCTGCCGGCGTACCTGCTCGACGACCCCGACATCACCGCCTACGCCGAAGCGGCCCCCGGCGTGTGGCTGCGTCACGGGTGGGAGCACCCGCTGCCGGCGGCGCTGAGCGTGCCGGCGGGTCAGTCGGCGTTCGTCGATCCGCCCGGCGAGTGGCGGCTCGTGCCCACGCCGGCGTTCCTCGATTCGGCCGACGTGTTCCCGCTCGCCGTGCGGTTGCCGTTCGCCCCCGACGTGACTGACCGCCCGCCCCCCGTCCGCGTGCCGGTCTCGCTTCGCAAGCACGTCACCGACGCGGCCGAAAGCCTGTGGGCGTTCGACGGCACCCCACACCAACTGGCCGAGCTGTTCCGCACCACCGACGAGCGGGTGTTGTCGCGGTTCACCTTCGCCGTGGTGGAATCGGCCGGCGTGCGGCGGGTGTGGGCGAAGGCGGCCGGTCGGGGGAAGGTGCCGGTGCTGCCGGAGCCGTTCCGCGGGTTCGTTCCGCACCCCGTACTCGCCGGCGTGTTCCTGCCGGCGGATCGCGTGTTCTCCCCGACACCCCGCACGGATCGCCTCGCCGAGTTGCTGAACGTGTCGCCCGGCCGTTGGGTGTGCGTCGAGGCGGCGGGCGGGTCGCCGGTCGTGCATCGCATCCCCCCCGGAGCATTCCGCCCGCTGTCCGACTTGGTGAATTACACCGCCCCGGTGCGGCGACCGCTGCCCACGTGGAAGCTCGGTGACAACCCGCTGTCACTGGCCGAGGTGAAGCTGGCCGACGCCGTCGCGCCGCCCGTGCCGCTGGTGCCCGTCGTCGTGCCCGTCGCTCCGCACGTACCCGTGCCCGCGTCCGCGACGTGGCTCACCCGGCTGGCCGACAAGCTGCGGGGCGGGCGACCGGAGCGGCCGATGAAAGTGGCGAAGGCGGAGAAGCGGCCGAGCCGCGTGGTGGCCCCGGCGGTGCGCAACACGCCCGACCGCGACGCCCGCCGGCGGCAGCTCGAACAGGCCGTGATCGACCGCCCGACGGCGACCGCCTGGGCCGACCTGGCCGCCGCCACCGCCGACACCGGCAAGCCGACCGACGCCGCACTCTGCTGGGTGAACGCCCTGTGGGGCGGCGACCACTTCCCCGCCGACTGGCTGGCCGAGTGGGTGCGGGCCGAGCGCCGCGGCAAGCCCGGCCCGCGGCTGGCCGCCGCACTCGCCGCCGAGATCGGCTTCAGCCCCGACCCGCACGCCGACGCCGTGCGCATGACCGAACTGGTGCGGATGGTGGACGCCCGCGAGGACGAACTGCCGGTGCGGGCCGTCTGGCTGGCACGCCTCGCCGCCGCGCGGGCGGTGGGTGGCGACTCGCTCGCCCTGGCCCGCGGGCGGGAGCGCCTGCTCGCCCGCCTCGCCGCCGACGGCCCGTCGCTCGACCTGGACGCCCCGGCCTTCCTGCGGTTCCACGGCGCCCTCGACGGCGACCGCTTCCGCGCCGCCCGCGAGTGGCTGCTGCACGCCCGCGAGCCGGTGCACAAGTGGTTGAACAAACTGTCCACCGGCGTGCGGCTCGGGTGGGCCGGCCTCGACCCCGACCCGCGGCCGACCGCCGCCTACGCCGACCTGATGCTCGCCTGGGGCCTGAGCCGGCTGGGGGAGCGCACGAAGGCGGAGGAGTTGACCGCCCACGCCGAGCGGGTGTTGACCGCCAGCGGCGGGCACGGTGTCGACACGGCCGTTCACGCCGCCCTCGTCACCCGCTTCAAGGCCCGCATCCGCGACGCCCGGCACGGCCACTTGCGACAGCCCGTTGTCACTGGCGGTGCGGTTCCCGTGGACGACCCCGACGGCGGGTACGTGATCGCCAGGCTCGCCGACCGCTCGCGCATCCTCTCCCCGCACGCCGCCGGCAACCCCTACGCCGGTCACGACCTCGCCCCGCTGCTCGGAGCCGACGCCCTCGGCCACCGCCTGCACCACCTCGTGCGGCAGCCGTCCGCCGACGGCGTGGCCGCCGTCCTCGCCGACACCGCCGCCGACCCGACCGCCGCCACCCTGCCGCGGGTGCTGCTCGTCGCCGCCGAGCTGCCCGTGGTGTACCCGCACCGCGTGGCCGAGCGGCTGATGCTGCTCTTGCCTGGTGCCGTCGCCCTGCTGCCGGAGGCGGTTCGCGTGGCGTTCGACTCGCACACCGACTCGCGGGCGTATGCCCAGCGGTTCACCAACCGCCTGCTGGTCGCCGCGTGCCGGCTGGCCGTCCGCTACGACCTGAACGGCGGGTTCGGCGCGTTCGTCCGGTCGCTGTTGGACGCCGCCGCGGGTGGCGATGCGGTGGTGAAGGCGGCGGCCGGCGAACACCTGGCGGAGCTGTTCGGCACGCTGCGGAAGCTCGGCCTGACCGACCTGGCGGGTGAACTGGCCGGCGCGTGGGCCGACAAACCCATCGGCTGGTTCGTGATGGGCCGCGACGACACCGGCTGGGCGCTGCTGGATGCCGCCCGCGAGCGGCTGTTCGTTTCCGGCATCGCCGACGACCGCGACCGCACCGCCGCCGCGTTCGAGTACGTGGCCGCTCTCGCCCACGCCCCGCCGCGACTGGCTCTCGGCCGGCTGGAGGAGTTGTTTCAACGGCTGGACCGCGTCGTCACCGCCGGCGGCACGGCCCGCTACTTCGCCCTCACGCCGTTGCAGTTGATCGACCGCGCCGTGTCGGCCGTCGTCACCGACGAGTTCAACCTCGGCCCGGCGGTTCGTGGGTGGCTGGACGACGACGAGTTCGTCACCCGCCGCCGCATCGCGCGCGACCTGGACGCCGCCCTGGGGCGAGACCCGAGCCTCTTGTAGGGCGGGGGGGGGGGGCGGCGGGCGCGGCCCCGCGGCCGCGCGCCCCGGCCGCTCCACCGCCGGGGGGGGGTGCGCGGCGGTTTCTCCGCGGGTGGAGGTCACCGCCTCTTCATCGACACCGTTGCCTTCCCCGGCCGCTCGACCCGCCCTACCAGAAAG
>JANNVG010000584.1:0-11969 GCA_031414395.1 Fimbriiglobus sp. | reverse complement strand
GCGCCCGGAGGTACGGCACCGAGCCGACCGTTCACCTGGAAAAGAAGTCGAAGACCGACGGGCGTGTGTGGAAGTGCCGCGGCACCATGCCGCTGGCCGACCTGGCCCAGCCGCTCACCCACTGGCCGGTCAGTTGGTTCGCGTCCGACATCACGGGCCTCGGGTTGCGGCCGGTGTGCGCGGTGTCGTACCGGCGGGCGGCGTTCATCGGCGACTCGCCGTCCGGCTCTGTGCGGATGACCCTCGACCGCGCCGCCTTCGGCCTGCCCACCGCCACCGTCTCCCTCGACCCCATTTTCGCCGGCGCCACCCTGCTGCCCGAACTGGTGGTGGTCGAACTCAAGTTCCTCACCTCGCTGCCGGCCCTGTTCAAAGACGCCGTCGAGCGCTACCAGTTGCAGCCGACGGGCGTATCAAAGTACCGGCGGTGCGTGCGGGCGGCGGGACTCGCCACGGAACCAGAAGGGGCGACGGATGTTTGACTGGTGGGCGGTGAACGAGTGGGCGAGGCACGCACTGGGGGGGAACGACGAGCCGAAGACGGCCGACGTGATCGCCGCGCGGGTGGCGCTGTCCGCCGTCTACGGGTTCGTGGCGGCCGTCATCTTCCGCCTGACGCTCGCCCGCAACCGCCCCGACGTGCGGACGATGCCCACCACGCTGGTGCTCCTGTCCGCCCTCATCGCGCTGGTGTCGATGGTCATCGGCGACAAGCTGGCCCAGGCGTTCGGGCTGGTGGGGGCGCTCAGCATCATCCGCTTCCGCACGGTGGTGGACGACACCGCCGACACCGCCTTCGTCATCTTCGCCGTCGTCATCGGCATGGCCATCGGCAACGGGTTCGCCCTGCTGGCCACGGTGGGGTTGCCGCTCGTCGGGATGGCGGCGGCGGTCATGGCCTGGTGGGACACCCCGCGTGCGGTGGACAAGCCGGCCACGCTCCGGGTGCGGGTGGGCCTGGGCGTGGACCCCGCCGCGGCGGTGGGCACGCTCTTCGCCGAGCACCTGGCGAGCTTCACGCTGGTCAGCCTGGAGACGGCCAACAAGGGCACCACGGTGGAGGTGACGTACACCGTGCGGCTGAAGTCCGCCGCCGCCCCGCTCGCCCTGGTGAGCGGCTTGAACAAGACCGACGGCGTGCAGGGCGTCGAGTTGAAGCTGACGTGATGCGGTTCCGTGTAGGGCGGGTCGAGCCGGGATCGCATTGACTGACACGAAACACCAGTCGCGCTGACCGACCCAAAGACGGCGACGACCCGCCGCACTCAAGCACGGCGGGTCGTCGCCGTCTTTGGGTGCCTCAAGGCCTCGGGCGTACAGGCACGCTCACCGCGATCCCGGCTCGACCCGCCCTACAAGACCTCACTTCAGTCGATACCGCTCGAACACGAACACCTGCTCCAAGTTCTCCTTCTCCGGCCACACCAGCTCCCGCCGGCGGGTCTCGATCAGTTCCCAGCCGGGCGGGATCGTCACCGGCGGCGGAACGTGCGGCACGTCGCGGTGGACGAGCCACACGTCCACCACCCACACGTCGCCGGTCGCGTCCGCCGGCCACTCCCCGCCCCACGTCACCCGCTCGCCGAGCAGCAACACGTGATACCGCGGGATGGTCACGTCGGTATCTCGCTTTGGACGCATCACGACGCGATCAGCGGGAGTCAACTCGGCGGCGAGTGCGGCGATCTCGTCGCGGTTGAACTTCGCCTCGTCGTCGTGGTACGGCTTCACCACCGCCATGCCGACGAGCACCACCGCCAGCCCCGCGAACAGCCCGGCGTACACCCACCCGCCCACCCGCACCGCCCGCAGAGTGCGGAACACCCAGCCGAACAGCGTCGTCGTGCCGACCGCCGCGAACAGGCAGATCGACGGGGCGGCGTACTGCGTCAGCCGGGCACACCCGCCGAACGGGTACTTCCACAGCAGCGCCGCCAGCAGATTCAACCCGAGTGGGAGCAACAACAGCACGAGCAGCCAGCGGGGGAACGATTTCCACCACCGCCGCACGCCGACAGCGGACATCAGGAACGTGAGCGTGCTGCCGCCGTTCTGCTCGCCGACCGGGTAGGCGAACATTCGCCCGGTCAGTTGCGACAGCAGCCAGAACGGTGAGTGCCACGGGTTGTCCGGCGGGAAGCCGTGCCGCCAGTAGCCGTACAGGAAAGTCTTGATCGACACCGTGTCGGTGTCCAGTTGGACCGTGCCGACGGACAGGTCGAAGGCGAACGCCACCGCCACCAGCCCGCCGGCCACGGCGAGCGACACGCGAGCCGGCCAGCCGCTCCGCCACACCGCGGGCAGCAGCGCCACCGCCGCCCCGCCGAACGCGAACGACGCCGTGTACGACCCCAGCACAGCCACCGGGCACGCCACCGCGAACAACAGCCCGCGAGCGATGGAGGTGGGTCGCTCGTGCCAGTGGAGCGCGACCGTTGTGACGACCACCGCGGCCAGCAGGTCGAACGAGTACGGCTTGGCGAACGTGCTGAGCGTGACCGGCCAGAAGGCGAGCGACAGGAAGCCGACGGCGAGGAACGCGGGGAACGCGGGCACCAGTTTCAGCGCGAGCCGGGCGAACCCGACCGTGGCGAGCAGCCCGGCGAGCAGCGGCACGGCACGCATGGCCATTTCACCACCGCCGAACAGTCTGTACGCGAAGAGTTGTGCCCACAGGAAGAGCGGCGGGCAGATCTGGCCGTTGTCGAGCTGGTGCAAGATGGTGGCGTAGTCGCGGTCGATGAAGTTCTGGCAGACGAAGACTTCATCGCCCCACAGGGGGAACGGCAGGGCGAAGCGAACGAGGCGGACTACGAGGCCGAGGGCCACCACGGCCCACGTCAGGCGGGCGAACAGGCGATCCGTCGCGGGGTCGGCGGGGGGTGGCGGCACACCGGCCTCCGTGCAACACATCCGGCACTGATGGCTGCTGTTTACTGTCGATCCGTCGGCAACTCCTGAACTGAACCGTCTTCAAACATCAACCGAGTTGTCCCGTCGTCCCTCGTGATCGACGCGACCCAACGTGGCCCGTCGCCACGGAGGGCATCACAAACCCGTTCAATCAGCGTGTCGAACCGGGTACCCGCGTACTCGGCACCCGACATCACGAACAGCGGGTTATCATATCGCTGACCGATTTTCACACTGCCGTTCCGCACGATCACGATTGCCCGAAGTGAGTCATCCTCCACCCCAGACATAGGAATTGGCGGAGGCAGAAAGTCTCCGTACGGATCGCCAGTGTCATACCCGTAGCCGGGGGTCGGCGTGCCGATGTGAGCAGGCACACCTTGCCCGATCACCTCGACCCAATCACAACCCGTGTACGAATCGCCAGTAGCTGGGAACTTCAAGACCCACTGCGTGGCATAAATGCTCATGAGGGTCACCACTGGTGAACCGGCGACGTGAGTCGCCTGGGATTTCATCACCCAGGCGGCTCACGCCGCCGGTTCACCGACGAACCGCACTCGGTGAGTGCGGAGTACATTTTCACCCCTTGCTCGACCGCTCGTACCGCTTCCGCTCGCTCTCGCTCAGGTAGAGCTTCCTCATGCGGATGGCCTTCGGGGTGATCTCCACCAGCTCGTCGTCCTCGATGTACTCGAGGGCCGCTTCCAGGCTGAACTCGCGGGGCGGCTTGAGGGCGGCCTTGTCGTCGCTGCCGGAGGCCCGCATGTTGGTGAGCGGCTTCTTCCGCGTCACGTTCACCACCAGGTCGTTGTCCCGCACGTGCTCGCCCACCACCTGCCCGCTGTACACCATGTCTTGCGGGGCGGCGAACAGGGTGCCCCGCTGCTGCAAGTCTTCGATGGCGTAGGCGGTCACGCTCTCGGTGTCCTTGCTGATGAACACGCCCAGCGCCCGGCCGGGCACGTTCGCCTTGAGCGGGCGGTACTCATGGAAGTTGTGGTGCATGATGGCCGTGCCCGACGTGCCGGTCATCATGCGGGTGCGGAGGCCGATGAGGGCGCGGGCGGGGATGTAGAACTCGATGTGCGTGGTCGCCCCGTGGTTGTCCATCTTCATGCACTCGCCCTGCCGCTCGAGCACCAGCCGCATGACGCTGTTCGAGTGCTCCGTCGGCACCTCCACCACCAGGAACTCGATCGGCTCGTGCGTCTTCCCGTCCACCTCTTTCAGGATCACCTTCGGCTTGCCGACGGCCACCTCCATGCCCTCCCGCCGCATGGATTCCAGCAGCACGCCCAGGTGCAGCATCCCCCGCCCGCTCACGATGAACTCGCTCTCCCGCTCGCCCGGCCGCACCCGCAGGGCCACGTTGTGCTGCAGCTCCTTGTCCAGCCGCTCGCGGAGTTCGCGGCTGGTACACGGCTTGCCGTCCTGCCCGGCGAACGGCGAGTCGTTCACCTTGAACAGCATGTCCAGGGTCGGCTCGTCGATGGTCAGCGGGGGCATGGGCAGCGGGTTGTCGAACTCGCAGATGGTGTCGCCGATGTCGGCGTCGTCGAGGCCGACCACGCAGCAGATGTCGCCGGCGCGGATCTCCTCCACCTCCTTGCGGGCCAGGCGGTCGAACTCGAGCAACTGCACCACCGTGTCGGGGAAGGTGCTGCCGTCCTTCTGCTTCACCACCGTCACCCGCTGGTTCTTCTTGATCTTGCCGGCGAACACCCGCCCGACGGCGATCTTGCCGACGAACTCGCTGTACTGGAGCGCCATCACCTGCATTTGCAGCGGCAGGGCGTCGTCCCCGACCGGCGGCGGCACGGTGTCCAGGATGGCGTCGAAGAGCGGCTTCAGGTTCTTCGGCTCGACGGTCATGTCGGTGGTGGCCACCCCCGCCCGCCCGCTGGCGTAGATGACCGGGAAGTTGGCCTGGGCGTCGCTCGCCCCCAGTTCGATGAACAGGTCGAAGATCATCGAGTGCACTTCGTCGATGCGGGCGTCCGGGCGGTCGATCTTGTTGATGACCACGATCGGCTGGAGGCCGCACGCGAACGCCTTCCGCAGCACGAACCGCGTCTGCGGCAGCGGCCCCTCGGCGCTGTCCACGAGCAGGAACACGCCGTCGGTCATCTTCAGGATGCGCTCCACCTCCCCGCCGAAGTCGGCGTGCCCGGGGGTGTCGATCAGGTTGACTTTCACGTCCCCCAATCGGATGGCACAGTTCTTCGCCAGGATGGTGATGCCGCGCTCACGCTCCTGGTCGTTGCTGTCCATGATGAGGCCGTGCTGCCCGCCGACGAGCTTGTCCAGCTCCTCGGTGCGGAACAGCCCGGACTGGCGGAGCATCTGGTCCACCAGGGTGGTTTTGCCGTGGTCGACGTGGGCGATGACGGCGACGTTGCGGAGGTCGGTGCGCTTCATGGGTCCGGTGGAGGTCGTGGCGTCGAGAGGCAATCAACAGGACATCATAGTGGCGGCGGCGAAACGTGCGAGGGCAGAGCCGGGTTTGAGGCGTGAGCATTGCGCGAAGGGCCGGAGAAGGCGAGCGGGTCGCCCCCGTGTTCCGTAGACTATCGGGCGGTCGCCCCTGGGTTCGGCTCACGACTTTCGGTTCACCGCCCTCAGCGAGACAGCCATGCAACTCCTGCTCGTCCGGCACGCGGAGGCGGTCGACCTCGGCGGCGCGATCGCGTCCGACGCCGCCCGCCCGCTCACCGCCCGCGGGCACGCCACCGCCGCCAAGTTGGCCGACACGCTGCGCGGGAAAGTGCGACTCGACGCGGTCGTGTGCAGCCCGTTCCTGCGGGCGAAGCAAACCGCCGAGCCGCTGCTCGCGCTCGCCCCCGCCGGCAGCGAACTGCTGGACTGCCCCGAACTGGTGCCGATGAGCCAGAACCCGGACGCGGTGGCGGAGAAGCTGGCCGGCCTGGGCGTGCGGACGGTGGCGGTGGTCGGCCACCTGCCGGACATGGGCGTGTTCGCCGCCTGGCTGATCGGCGGCGGCGCGGTGGAGTTCGACCGCGGGACGGCGGCGCTGGTGGTGGCCGACGCGAGTGCCAACCAGGGGAGTGGGTCGCTGCGGTGGCTTCTCAGCCCCGGTTGGTATGAGTCGGCGGTGATCGGGTGAACCCACGAGATCCCTCCCATGCGATCCCTCCTGTTCCCGGTGGCGGTGCTGGCGCTGATCGTCCCCGAGCCTCTGTGGGCGGAGGACGAGAAGAAGAAGTACGACCCGAAGCGGGTGGCCGTTCTGATCGAGCGACTCGGCGACCCGCTGTTCGAGACCCGCGAGGCGGCCGAGAAGGAACTGGTGCGAACGGGCGAGCCGGCCCTGCTGCTGGTACGGAAGGCGATCCAGACGACGGAAGTGCCGGAGGTCGAGCGGCGGGTAGAGCGGATCGAGCGGGCCATCCTGTGGGGCCTGTGCGAGAGCAAGGGGTGCGGGCTGCGAATGATGCCGGCCGACCCCGGCGAGTTCGAGATGGGGTCGCCCGACCGCGAACCGGGCCGCTGGGCCGATGAGCCGGAACACACCGTCGGCATGACCCGCCTGTTCATGATCGGCAAGCACGAGGTGACGCAGGCCGAGTACAAGAAGGTGATGGGCGTGAACCCGAGCTTCTTCGCCGCCACCGGCGACGGCAAGGCGAAGGTGAAGGACTTGAACACCGACCGCTTCCCGGTCGAGCAAGTCAGTTGGTACGACGCGATCACCTTTTGCAACAAGCTGAGCAAGGCCGACGGCCATGCGGCGTACTACGAGCTGGCCGACGCGAAGGCGGACGTCGACAGCATCACGTCGGCAATGGTGAAGGTACTGGGCGGCAATGGCTACCGCCTGCCGACCGAAGCGGAGTGGGAGTACGCCGCCCGCGCCACCACCCGGATGCCTTACGGCAACCCGGCGAACCCGCAGGGGAACATCGGCAACTTCAAGCGGATGGTGTCGGTCGGGTACGGCGGGAACGAGGAGCGGCCGAGCCTGGGGCGGACGACGAGTGTGGCCAGCTACAAGCCGAACCGGCTGGGCCTGTACGACGCACACGGGAACGCCGCCGAGTGGTGCCACGACTGGTACAGCAAGCGGTACTATTCCGACACGCCGAAGGCCGACCCGCCCGGCCCGGACGCCGGCGACCACAAGGTGATCCGCGGCGGGTCGTACATGTCGGCCGACGGCGGCTGCCGGGCGGCGGCACGCTTCTACCTGACCCCCGGCGAGCGGAAGGATTACGTGGGCTTCCGGGTGGCACGCACGCCGTGATTTGAAGGGACCTCACCCCGTCTCCCTCTCCCAGGGGAGACTGGTGTTCAGTCCACAACCACTCGTGTTCGCCGCGAGCACAGCGAGCGATTGTCGTTTCTGGCGCTCGCGATGCTCGCGGCGAAGACCAGAAAGGTGATCCCCTTGAACACCCCCTCTCCATGTCATGGAGAGGGGGACGGGGGGTGAGGTCCATTCCCCATGCGACACCCCAAACACTTCTGGACCGGCGCGATCATCGGCACGGTGTTCGTCCTTTTGGCGAGTTGTGCCGGCGGGGTGTTTTTCTTCCTCATCACCCGTGGGAGTGGCCTCCCGCCGAAACGTCCCCCGCCCCCCCGCCCGCAGTTCCCCGATCACAACCTCGTCTTCGTGTCGTTCGACGCGCTGCAAGGGCGGCACTGCGGGCACCTGGGCAACCCCCGCAAGGTCACACCGACACTCGACGCGATGGCCGACGACGGCATCGTCTTCACCCGTGCCTACTCGGTGTCGTCGTGGACAGTCCCGGCGTCGATGACGTGGTTCACCGGCGTCTACCCGTCCGAGCACAGGGTGGTGAATAAGTTCAGCGCGTTCAACGACCGCGAGAAGCGGATCAGCAACCTGAAGGAGCTGGCCCCCGACGTGGTCACACTCGCCGACGTGCTGAAGGCGAACGGGTACGCCACGGCCGGGTTCACGGGCAACGCCGGCGTGAGCGGCGGGTTCGGCTACCAGCAGGGGTTCGACGTGTACGAACACCCGCAAGGGGTGTTCGGCGGCTTCGCCCAGAGCCTGCCCAAAGCCATCGAGTGGGTGAAGGCGAACAAGGAGAAGAAGTTCTTTCTGTTCCTGCACGGGTACGACGCGCACGGGCAGAACACGCCGGCCGAGTGGTTCGACTACCGATACGTGGAGAAGGGGTACGACCGCCGCTACACCGGCGCGGAGGTGGAACACGAAGCGCTCCGCGAAGAAGGACTCGAGCGCGGGCGGTTGAAGCTCCGCGATCAAGACGTGCAGTTCTGGCGGGCGGTGTACGACGAGAAGGTGCAGCGGGCCGACGCCAAGTTCCGCAAGTTTCTCGACGAGTACGAGAAGCTCGGGCTGATGGACAAGACGGTGTTCATCCTGACCGCCGACCACGGCACCGAGTTGCTCGAACACGACCGCCTCGACCACGGCTTCACCCTGTACGACGAGACGATTCACGTGCCGCTGGTCATCAAACCGCCGGGCAAGCACGGACAGCGGGTCGACACGCGGGTGAGCAGCATCGACGTGATGCCGACGGCACTGGACATCCTCGGCGTGCCGCCGCCGCCGGGCGTGGAGAAGCAGATGCGGGGGAAGAGCCTGATCGACGTGGCGTGGCAGAAGGAACCGCGGTTCGACCTGTTCGCCGAGACGGACTACCGCCAGCACACCTACAAGCGGGCCGTCATCGCGGACGACGGCTGGAAGCTGATTTACACGCTGGAGGACAACACCCGCGAGCTGTACGACACGACGACCGATCCGGGTGAGTCGATCAACAGGGCGGAGGTCAGGCCGGAGCGGGCGGACGGGATGCAGCGCCGACTGTTCGCGCACTTCAAGGACATCGGGCAGGACTTGAAGGCGCGGAAGTGGGAGCGCGGGTTCAACCCGGTGTACACCTTTCCGGCGAAGCCCAGCCCGCGGGATTGAAGTGTTCTGCTCGCTCCGCGAGCGGGGTCCGAAAGACCGCTCGCGGAGCGAGCAGAACACTTAGCTGTACTCGCCTTCCGGTTCGCCCACGTTGCGGCCGTAGCGGGCGAGCATCATCTGCACCGCCTGGATGGTCTGCCACTCGTTGAACGCGATCTTCACCTCGGTGCCGTCCTCGTTCGCCTCAATGTTCTCGACGGACGAGGTGAGCGCCCGGTGCAGGTAGTCGAACACCTCGGCCAGGCGGGCGGCTTGCGCGCCGCTCATCTTCTGCGGCAGCGGGGGCACCTCGTCGTCGCGGTACCGCCACTCGGGGCCGCTGCCGACCTCGGGCGGGGCCGCCTTCACGATCACGTCCGACCCGCGGGCGTCGGTGCCACCCGCCAGCTCGCGGGCCTGGATGGTCTGGATGCCGTTCTCGGCGGCCGGTGCCGCCCGCCCGCTGCGGCGGGCTTCGATCTCTTCCATCGTGCCGTACAGCAGGAGCGTGCGCCCGATGGACACCTGATCGCCCGCCCGCAGCCGCCGGATTTGGATCGTCGCCCCGTTCACCCGCGTGCCGTTCGTGCTGTCCAGGTCGGTCAGGATCACGTCGCCGTCTTCCGTCTGAATCTTGGCGTGGTAGCGGCTCACCCGCTCGTCGTTCAGCCGCACCGCGTTGCCCTCCTCGCGGCCGATCGTCACCGGCACGGGCATCGAGCGGTACACCCGCCCCTTATCGACGCCTTCCAGGACGAGAAACGTGACGTTGCGCATGACTCGGTTCCGCGGGGGGTGTCGGCCGTGGGCAGACGGGCACGACGCTCATTTTTCTAGAACACGACGCTCCGGTCGAGAGGAAATCCGCACCGTTTTCCTATCCCAGCATAGGCGAGTTCGGCCGACGGCGGAAGAGTTCATCCCGGCCGCAAATGCCAACGGGCTGTGTCGGGCGGGCAAGCCGGCGCTTCGCCGGCGACCCCCGCCACGTGCGGCGGTGGCGGGGGTCGCCGGGCTGCGCCCGCCCTACACGGCACGCCCGCCCAACGCCGCCGCCACCTCGCCCGTCAACCCCGACCGCCGTGGGTCAATTGGCTGACAGTCTGACAGATTCCGGAACCAAGTCAACTGTCGTTTCGCAAATTGTCGCGTCCGCAGTCGGATGGCGTCGGCGATCTCCTCCGATACCGCATCACCGGCCGGGTGTGACAGCAGTTCACGATATCCGAGTGCGGCCGACGCCTCCTTGCTCAGCGGGCGGGGCAGCCGGCGCAGCCGGTCCACCTCTTCGACCCACCCGCCGGCGAGCATGGCCCCCACGCGGGCATCAATCCGGCGGCACAGCTCGTCCCGCGGCCAATCCAGATACACGCATGGGATGCGGGTGACGGCCGGCGTATCCCACGTCTGTTGAAGGTCGCTGATCGGCCGACCGGTGCTCTCGAACACCTCCAGCGCCCGCACCACTCGCCGCACGTCGTTCGGATGCAATCGCCGTGCCGCCGTCGCGTCCACTTCGGCTAATCGCCGGTGCATGGCCTCGTTGCCCAGTCGCTCGGCGTCGGCTTCTAACCGCTGACGAACGGCCGGATCGACCGGCGGGGCGTCGAACAGCCCGTGCCGCATCGCCTTCAGGTAGAACGGCGTGCCGCCGACGAACAGCGGACGCCGATTCCGTGTGCGCATCTGCCGGCACGCCTCGGCCGCCCGATCCAGCCACCACGCCACGCTGCCCGATTCCCACGGGTCGAGCACGTCAATCAGATGGTGCGGCACGCGGGCCTGTTCGTCGGCGGTCGGCTTGGCGGTGCCGACGTCCATGCCCCGGTAGAGGGTCATGGAGTCCATGCACACGATCTCGGCGTTCAGCCGCTCGGCCAACTCCAGCGCGACGGCCGACTTGCCCGACCCAGTCGGCCCGGTCAGGATGGCGGCGTCGGCGAAGTCGGCCGGGGTGGGTGGCATGGGTCGGTTCCCCTCTCCCCTCGGTGGGAGAGGGGTTAGGGGTGAGGGGGATCGATCCAATACACGCGGAACGTGCCGACCGTGGCGACGGGGGTTTGCCCCTTCAGCCACTCGATGACCGCCAGAGTACCGGGGCGGCGGTCCGGGCAAGCGGTGAAGAACGACACGCCGACGGCGAAGTACCCGCCGGCCGTGCGTCGCTTCACCAGATCGACCGACGGCTCGGACAGTTGGTTCACCTGCACCAGTTCGAACGGCGGGAGCAGGCACGCCGGGTCGGTGCCATAGTACCACAGGCGGAGGGGGATTGACTCCCTGTCTGACGAGCCGCGACCGCGAGGGAGCGGGTATTGAATGCCACTCCCTCGCGGTCGCGGCTCGTTGTACCACTCCCGCAGCTCCGGCAGCCCCTGGCCCCAGTCGCAGTTGGAGTCGGTCAGCACCTCCGCGGCTCGCTCTGGCCCGCCCCACAGGTGATTCAGAAACCGCAACCCGTGCGGCCACGAAAGGAGCGAAATCATTGCCGTGAGCGCGACGAGAACCGTCATCACTGTAGCCGGCCTCTGTGAGGCCGGTCTGATTCCGGCCTCACAGAGGCCGGCTACAGTAGGTCGGCGGCACACCGCCACCACCGCCGCGACGTTCAGCATGGCCACCAGCGGGAACACCAGCCGGACGCCGAGTTGCACCCGGCAACTCATGCTGAACAGCAGGTACGCCACGGCGATCAGCCCGGCCGGGTTCAGCCACTGCCGCGGTCGGAAGAGCAACAACACGCCCGTCAGCAGCAGCAGCGGTTCGGGCAGCTTGGCACTCAGCACCACCGGGAAGTAGTACCACACGGCCCGCGGGTGCCACTCGCCCGCCACAGAGCAGCCGTGCCCGCGGAGGTTGTGCTTCACCTGCTGAATCAGCCCCTCGCCGGCGTTCGGGAAAACGTGCAGGTGGTCGGCCGTCCACCGCATCGCGTTCCCGGTGGTGTCGTCGGGCAGGGTGTTCGCCCAGCGGATGAACGACGGCTCGGTCGCCCAATCGGTGCCGCAGATGGCGAAGAGGGTGACGGCGGCGATCACGACCGACAAACCTACCCCCCCCAGCCCCCCCTTCCTGAGAGGAAGGGGGGGAGTGGGAGAAGAACCTACCCCCCCGGCCCCCCTCCCTGAGAGGGAAGGGGGAG
>JANNVG010000583.1:0-2494 GCA_031414395.1 Fimbriiglobus sp. | reverse complement strand
CCGCGAGAAGCACGGCGGGGCGTCGCGGCCGGCGGTCGGCTGTGTCAGCGCGCGCACGTTCCCGATTCGCCTCCGCGTTCCCCGGCCGCTCGACCCGCCCTACAACGACGGGCACTGCTCCATTTTTCGATACCCCCACCGCCCGGTTCGTGGTATTCGTGGTACTCCCTCCCCAGTCGGCACCTCCCATGAGCCGCTTCGTACACCCCGTTGTCTCCCGTCGCGTGGCGATCCAGGCCGGGGCGGTCGGTCTGCTCGGGTTGGGTGTCGGTGAACTGAACTCCCTGCGTGCGGCGGGGAAGGCGAAGTCCGGTAAGTCGGTCATCTTCATCTTCCTGTCGGGCGGGCTGGCGCAACACGAGAGCTTCGACCCGAAGCCCGACGCCCCGGACGCCATCCGCGGGGAGTTCGGCACCACCGCCACCCGCACGACCGGCTTTCGCATCTGCGAACACCTGCCGAGGCTCGCCGCGTGTAGCGACCAGTGGGCGGTGGTGCGGTCGCTCACGCACAAGTCGAACGACCACTCGGCCGGGCACCACATCATGCTCACGGGACGGTCGGACCTGCCGGCCGGGTTCAACCCGTCCGCCCCGCGGCCGAGCGACCACCCGAGCATGGCGTCGGTCGTGGTCGCCACCACGCCGCCACGCAACAACCTGCCGCCGGCGGTGGTGCTGCCCGACAAGATCGTCCACAACAGTGGTCGCGTGATTCCCGGTCAGTTCGCCGGCAGCATGGGGGCGAAGTACGACCCGTGGCTGCTGGAGATGTCGGCGTTCGAGCCGAAGGCGTATGGAGCGTACCCGGAGTACGAGTTCGACCACCAGCAGCGGAAGTACGACCCGAAGCGGAAGGCGTTCGTCACCCCGCAACTGAACCTGCCCGAAGGCGTGGACGGCACGCGGTTCGCCGACCGCATGGCCCTACTGAAGCACATCGACGGCGGGCGGAAGAGCCTGGACGCCGCCGCGAGTGCGGGCGTGTTCGACAAGGCCCGATCCGATGCCGCTTCACTCATGACCGATCCGAAAGTGCGGAAGGCGTTCGACGTGGCGAACGAGCCGGCGAAGGTGGTCGAGCGGTACGGCAAGAATGCGTTCGGGTGGAGCTGCCTGCTCGCCGCCCGGCTGGTGGAAGCGGGCGTGCGGCTGGTGCAGGTGAACCTGGGCAACAACGAGACGTGGGACACGCACGGCAACGCCTTCCCGCACCTGAAGGAGAAGCTGTTGCCGCCGACCGACCGGGCCGTGAGCGCGCTGCTGGAAGACCTGAGCGCCCGCGGGCTGCTCGACGACACGCTGATCGTGATGGCCGGCGAGTTCGGCCGCACGCCGAAGGTCAGCACGCTGACGCAGCACTACAAGGGGCCGGGCCGCGACCACTGGGGGGCGGTGCAATCGGTGTTCTTGGCCGGCGGCGGGGTGAAGGGCGGGGCGGTGATCGGGGCGAGCGACAAGAACGGCGGCTATCCGAGCGAAGACCCGCAGACGCCGGAAAACTTCGCGGCAACCATCTACACTGCATTGGGGCTACCCAAGACGACCGCCTGGCACGACGCCGAAGGCCGCCCGCACCACATCTTCCAGGGCGAAGCGATACGGGGATTGGGATAAGGAGGAGGCGCGGTACGGCTGGGTTCAGGCTTGATCGCTCCATCAGTACGATCACGGCCTCGATTCTGACCCAGGGTAGGCGGCTTGCAAATCCGCCGAAAGCCGCTCGATGAGGGACGAAGGCAACACAGCACCTCGGCCGTAGAGGTCTTCGCGCATCGCGTTAAACACGGTGAGGGCGTTCGACACGGTTGGCGCTTGGATGAACATCCCCAAGCCGTCCACCACCTGTTGGCTGGCGAACAAAGTGCCGTTGAGAACCTCCAGCCGTAGTTCTCGATCCAGCAACTCCCATGAGGTGAGATGCGGGTGGAACATGCTCATCTGCCGGAGACTCGACGTGTCCTTCGGCCCAAGTTTGGTGATGAGTAGTAGGCTGATGTTCCCGTATCTTTTCTCCTTGAACTCGAACCGCTGGCTGTCGATCTTTTGCTGCCGCTCAATTCGCGCTCGGATGAAGGCACCAAGCAAACCCCCGAAACCGATGGCGGTGAGCAGCGATATTACCTGAGCCAATTCCGGCATCTGCCGTCCTCCCCGTGTCGATGTGGACGTAGGTACGCCCTCAACGATATTCGTCAGGACACCGACAATCTTGAAGTGCTTCCTTCAGTGGCCGTACTTGGACTGATCTTTCGTCTGTGCGACCTCTCACTCCCGTCGCCCCCTGGTGACCGCCCGTCAAACGCTCAGGATCGGTGGCTGTGCCTCCCGTTTGGAGCGTACCCCCCCTCCCGCTCGGACCACAGGTCCGAGCGACCTCCCCCACAAGGGGGGAGGTGGTGTGGTTGCGTCGCCCATGATGTCACCCGACCGAGAAGGTCAACCACCCCACCTCCCCCCTTGCGGGGGAGGTCGCCGGAGTGAGCGGAGCGAAC
>JANNVG010000582.1:0-3743 GCA_031414395.1 Fimbriiglobus sp. | reverse complement strand
GGGGTTAATTTATGGGGTGTTTGACAACCGAGCCGCGACCGCGTGGGTGTGGGTTTTTCCCCCCCGCCCCCTGGCGGTCGCGGCTCGTTCGGTTCACTACTTCTTCGCGGCCTCGGCCTTCGCCTTCCGCTTGGCCGCCCGCTTGCTCTCGCCGGTGGTGTTCGTCTGCTCCTTGGCGGCGGCGGCCTTCACGGCGGCCGTTTCGGTCGCAGCCTTCAGGTTGGCCGCCTCCAGCAACTTCTGCCGCTTGGCGTCTTGGCGGATGCGGACGGCCTTGCCCACCCGGTCGCGGATGTAGTACAGCTTCGCCCGCCGCACGTGGCCGGCCTTCTTGATCTCGATCTTGGCGATCCGCGGGGAGTGGACGAGGAAGATCCGCTCGACCCCTTCGCCCTGCACGATCTTGCGGACGACCATCATCTCCTTGACGCCCGCCCCGTTCCGGGCGATCACGTCGCCCTCGAACATCTGAATCCGCTCCTTCTGCCCGTCGAGCAACTTCTGGTGGACGATGATCGTGTCGCCCACCTGGAAGTCCGGCACGTCGGCCTTCTTGTGCTTGTCTTCGACCGCCTGGAGGAATTTGCTTTGCATGGCTGGTTCGGGTTGTGGTCTGCTCGCTCCGCGAGCGGAAAGTCAGAAGCCGCTCGCGGAGCGAGCGGAACACTATTTCGGCTTGCTCCGCTTGTCCGACTGTTCCTGTCGCCACTTGGCGATGGTCTGGTGGTTGCCGCCGAGCAGCACGTCCGGCACGCTCAGCCCGCGGTACTCGCGGGGGCGGGTGTACTGCGGGTACTCCAGCCGGCCGGGGGCGCTGTGGCTCTCGTCGGTCGCCGACTCCTGATCGCCCAGCACGCCGGGGACGAGCCGGATGACGGTGTCGATGACCGTCATGGCGGGCACCTCGCCGCCGTTACACACGAAGTCGCCGACGGACAGTTCCAGCGGGTTCAGCACCTGCCGGATGCGGTCGTCGAACCCCTCGTACCGCCCGCACAGCAGGATCAGCCGCGGGAGTTCGGCCAGTCCCGCCACCAGCGGTTGCGTCAGCCGTTGGCCGGCGGGGGTGAGCATCACCACCGTGCCCGGCGTGTCGTCCTTCGCCCGCACCGCCTCGACGCAGTCGATGACCGGCTGCGGCATGAGTACCATGCCGGGGCCGCCGCCGAACGGCCGGTCGTCCACCCGGTGGTGTTTGTCGTGGGACCAGTCGCGGAAGTTCCACAGGTGAACTTGCACCACCCCGGCCTGAATCGCCAGTTTGAGCAGGCTCTGAGACACGTACCCGCTGAACATCTCCGGGAAGAGTGTCAGCACGTCGAACCGGACGGTGCGGCGGGTCGGCGTGTCCATCGCGGGTTACTTCGCGGCCTCGGCAGGCTTCGCCGCGGCCTTCTCGGCCTCCAGCTTCTCGAACTTGGTCAGGTAGTTCTTGAAGACGGCGGCGCAGTGTTCGGACGGCTTGGCGCCGACACTCAGCCAGTATTTCACGCGGGACGCCACGAGCGACACCACCTTGTCCTGGTCCGGCTGGTGCGGATCGTAGGTGCCCAGCTCCTCGATCGCCTTGCCGTCGCGGGGCTGGCGGTGGTCGATGGCCACAATGCGGTAGTAGTGCCGGTGGGTCCGGCCCATCTGCTTCATTCGAATGCGCACGGCCACGTTCCGTTTCCTCCGCCCATCCCGAATTTAGGAAGTCAGAATCTTAGCGGGCCGGCACGCGGTCGGCTACTGGACTTGTGTGGAATTGCGGCCGACTGGCGAGCGGTCTTTTCCGGACCCGCTCGCGGAGCGAGCAGAGCACTCTCACGGGTACAGGCCCCGCATGGCCTTCTCGCGGGCCACCTTCTCCACCCCGATGACGAGCGCCGCCGTCCGCATCGGCACCTTCCGCTCGGCCGCCTTCGCCTTCACCCGCTGGTACGCCCGCGCCATCTGCTTGCGCAGCTCCGAGTTCACCCGGTCCTCGTCCCACATGAACTGCGCCAGGTCTTGCACCCACTCGAAGTACGACACCGTCACCCCGCCGGCGTTGCACAACACGTCCGGGATGACGAAGATGCCCCGCTCGTTCAGCACCGCGTCGGCCTTCATGGTGGTCGGCCCGTTCGCCCCCTCGGCGATGATGCGGCAGTTCGCCCGCTTCGCCACCTCTTCGGTAATCACCCGCTCCATCGCGGCGGGGATGAGTAGGTCGCACTTGAGGGCCAGCAGGTCGTCGTCCGAAACCTTCTCCGCGCCGGGGAAGCCGTCCACCGTCTTCAGCGGGTTGTCGCGGTTGGCGTACACGTACTGGTTCAGGGCGGGAATATCCAGGCCCCGCGGGTTGTGGACGGCCGCGTAGCGGTCGCCCACGCCGACCACCTTCACCCCCCGCTTGTGCAACTCGTCGCACGTCACGCTGCCCACGTTCCCGTACCCCTGCACCACGGCGGTGGCGTCCTTCAGCGGCAGCTTGTGGTCCTCGGCCGCCATCTCGATGCAGTACACCACCCCGCGGCCGGTCGCCTCGCGCCGCCCCACGCACCCGCCCAACTCCACCGGCTTGCCGGTCACGATCTCGGGGCAGGCGTACCCCACCTTCATGCTGTACGTGTCGTAGATCCAGGCCATGGTCTGCTCGTCGGTGCCCACGTCGGGGGCCATCACGTCGATCCGCGGGCCGATAATGCTGAGCACCTCTTCGGTGAACCGGCGGGTGAGGCGTTGCTTTTCACCGGACGAGATGGTGGCGGTGTCCACGGCGATGCCGCCCTTCGCCCCGCTATACGGCAGGCCCATGATGCCGCACTTCCAGCTCATCCACATGGCCAGCGCGGCCACTTCGCCCAGGTCCACGTTCTTGGCGTACCGCAGCCCGCCCTTGCTCGCCCCGCTGGTGAGCGAGTGCTGCACGCGGTAGCCGGTGAACATGCGGGTGGTGTCGTCGTCCATCCGCACCGGCACGCTCACGATCATGCTCCGCTTCGGCACCTCCAGGCGGGTGATGATGCCGGGGTCGATGCCGTCGATGTACTTGGCGACGTCTCGCAACTGGTTGCGAGCCATGCGGTACACCACCGACTGCTCGAACGGGTCGGAGGGGTGCTCCGGCGGATTGGTCGACACGATGAACACCTCTGGGAGAGAGAGGAGGGAGAGGTACGGGAATTATACGATACCCCCCACCTGTTCGCCGCGAGCGGTTGGCCTCCCGGACCTCACCCCCCGTCCCCCTCTCCGAGCGGAGAGGGGGTGTTCAACCCGCTTGCCTGGTCGGACACTTGCGAAGTGGTCGGGAGCGTTCGCGCTTTGAACACCCCCTCTCCGCTCGGAGAGGGGGACGGGGGGTGAGGTCCTTTAACCGGAGCGATACCATGTCCGTGCTCATCGTCGGTTGTGGCTATCTGGGACTGCGGGCGGCGACGGCGTGGCTCGCGGCCCGGCGGAAGGTGTACTCCCTCACCCGCAGTCGCGCGGACGAACTGCGAACGTACGGCATCGAGCCGATCATCGGCGACGTGCTGAACCCGGAGTCGTTGAAGGCACTCCCGCAAACGGACACGGTGCTGTACGCGGTGGGCCTGGACCGGAGTGCGGGCAAGCCGATGCGCGAGGTGTATGTGACCGGGTTGGGGAACGTGTTGGGAGCGCTGAGTTCAAACCAACCCCCCCCCCGGGCCCCCCCCCCCATGATGCGGGGGGGGGGGGGGGGGGGGTGGTAAACCCCCACACACCGAGGTTGGGGGGGGGGGGGGGGGGGG
>JANNVG010000581.1:0-8155 GCA_031414395.1 Fimbriiglobus sp. | reverse complement strand
CGCGGGCCGGCGAGCCACTCGAAGAGTTCTTCCCCGTCACCACCGTCGGGCTGAAGGCGACCGTGTACGCCCCGGACGGCGCCGTCACGGACGTGGCGATCTCCGCCGGCGACGAGTCCGGCGTCGCCCGCTTCCCCGACACGCACCTCGCCGGCCTGTACCGTGTGGTCGGGCCGGACAAGAAGCCGCACCTGTTCGCGGTGAACGTGCCCGACAGCACGCCCGGCGGCGGGAGCGAGTCCGACCTCGCCCGCATCAACCCGCGGAGCCTGACCGACCTCGGCCCGAACGTGCAGGTGGTGACCGACCCGGCCGAGGTGCAAGTGACCACCTCCGATGGCGGCCCGCCGGTGCTCGTGCCCCGCAAGTGGGGCGGCACCGTCGCCCGCTGGTTCCTCATGCTGGCGCTCGCCGCGTGGCTGGTCGAACTGTGGTACGGCTGGAAGATCGGCCCGGCGCGATCCGGCGCGATCGGGGCGAAGAGTGAGAAGACCTCCGGGGGCATCCGGCGAATCCTGTGGAACGTGGTCGGTGCAGTCCCACTGCTGCTGGCCGGCGGGCTGCTGTTCACCATCGGGCACGAGTGGTGGACGGGCCACCCGTTCGGCTTCCTCCCGGACTCGTGGCGGAACGCCGTCGCCGGCTGGTTGAACATGCCGACGGCCGGGCCGGGCGAGGGGACACGCTGGTGGCTGGAGGGCACGGCCGGCCAGAGCTTCGCACGCCCGCCGAAGGACGCCGGCGTGATCGGCGGCGCGCTGCACTACGTCGATCAGGCGGTGGCGAACCGGTGGGTGCAACTCGGCGCGGTCGGGGTGTCGGTGCTGGCGGTGGTGTTGCTCTATGTGCTCGAAAGTGGCGCCACCGACCGCCGCCGCCGGGTGATCCTGCCCGCACTGCTCCGCATCGCCGCCGTGCTGCTGCTCGGGCTGGTGGCGCTGCCGCAGTTGAAAGTGGTGTTCGTGCAGGAGAGCTGGCCCGACGTGGTGCTGCTCCTCGACACGTCCGCGAGCATGTCCACGAAGGATCGGTTTCAAGATCCCGCGGTGCGGGCGAAAGCCGACGAGCTGCTGGCCAGCACGAACTTGCCGGAAGCTGATCGCCTGCGGTTGGCTCAAGCACTGCTCACCCGCAAAGACGGCGAGTGGCTGAACACGCTGCTGACGAAGCGGCAGGTGCGGCTGCACATTTACACGATGGCGGACCAGGCCCGACTGGTGGCGGAGTTGAACGAACCGGGCGACGTGAAGGCCGGCCGCGACGCCATCTCCGCCGCCACCGCCGACGGCGAAACCAGCCGCCTGGGGGACGCGATTCAGGGCGTGTTGAAGTCGTTCCGCGGCGGGTCGCTGTCGGCCATCGTCGCGTTCACCGACGGCGTGGTGACGAGCGGCGACGACCTCACCCGCGCCGGCCGCGAGGCGGCACGGTCGAACGTGCCGCTGTACCTCGTGGGGCTGGGGGAGAGTTACGACCCGCCCGACCTCGTGTTGTCCGATTTGAAGGCCGACGACGTGGTGCTGAAGGGCGACCAACTGATCTTCGAGGCCCGGCTTACGGCGAAGGGGCCGAACCCGCCGACGGCCGTGCCGGTGGTGCTGTACGAGCGGCAGGGGGAGAAGCGGATCGAGCGGATGCGGCAGACGGTGAACGTCGACCCGAACGGCAAACCGGTGCCGGTGCGACTGGTTCACATTCCTGAAGAGGTGGGCGAGAAGACGTTCGTCATCGAGGTGCCCGTGCAACCCGGCGAGGGCGAGACATTAAACAACCGCATGGAGCGGGTGGTGCTCGTGACCGACTCGAAGCGGCTGAAGGTGCTCATGCTCGACGGCCAGCCGCGGTACGAGTACCGCTTCGTGAAGTCGCTACTCGAGCGCGAGACGGAAGAGGTGAAGACTTCGCGGGCGGTGGAACTGGACGTGCTGCTGCTCGACGCCAGCAACGGGCACTGGACGTCGGACAAGAGCGGCGAGCGGCTCCGCGGGGCGACGCCGACGAGGACGCAGTTGTTCGAGTACGACGTGGTCATCTTCGGCGACGTGGACCCGGCCCAGGTGCCGAAGGCGAACCAGTTCTTCAACGACCTGGCCGAGTTCGTGAAGGCGAAGGGCGGCGGGCTGCTGTTCGTCGCCGGCGAGCACGCCACCCCGCACAAGCTGTTCGACACCCCGCTCGGCGAGCTGCTGCCCATCACGCAGACCGAAGCCGCGGCCAAGACGCCTCCGTCGCCCACGGCGGTCGATACCCCGCTCGCCGACGGCTACCTGCCCAAGCTCACCCCCCTCGGCCGCACGCACCCGCTGTTCAAGTTCGTGCCCGACGAGGACGAGAACGCCAAGATCTGGGAGGGGCTGAAGCCGTTCTACTGGACGAGTACCGGCTACCGCAAGAAGCCGTCGGCCGAAGTGCTGGCCGTCCACCCCACGCGGTTGCCCGAAGCGGGCGACGGCGGCGCGCTCCACCCCATCGTGCTGCAACACTTCGCCGGCAGCGGGCGGGTGGTGTTCTTCGCGTTCGACGAAACGTGGCGGTGGCGGTGGCGGAGCAGCGAGGAGCGGTTCAACCACTTCTGGACGCAGGCCGTCCGTGCCGCCGCCCGCAGCCGTGTCACGCGGATCGAAGTGAAGACGGACAAGCAGACGGCCTACCGGCGGAACGAGCCGATCCGCCTGACGGTGCGATTCCCCGACGACCAGAAGCCGCCGGAGGCGAACACCGCCGTGAAGGTGCAAGTGGCCCGCAAGCCGATCCTGCTACCCGGCCGGGCGAACCCCATCGGCGACAGTGAGACCCGAACCGTCACGCTGAGTGCGGTCCGCGACCCGAAGGCCGGTGACGCCCCGACGCGGGTGTTCGAGACGCTGCTGCCCCGCACGCCGGAGGGGGAGTACGTGTTCACGCTCGTGGAGGGGTCGCCGACCACGCCGGCCAACCGCCCGCGGGCCGAAGCGCGGGTGCTGCCGCCGCCGGGCGAGCGCGACCGCCTGGAGATGGACCGCGGCGAACTCACCCGCGCCGCCGCCGAGAGCCGCGGCAAGTTCTACACGCTCGCCGACGCCGACAAGGTGATCGACGACCTGCCCGAGGCCGACCGCGTGCCGCTGAACGACCCGACACCGCTACTGCAAGTGTGGAACCACCTGCTGCTGTACGTGCTCATCGCCGCGCTCCTCGGGTGCGAGTGGTGGGTGCGCCGGAGAGAGCGGCTGGTGTGAGTGTTTCACTGCTGGTTCGCCCGACGCGCGAGCAAGGGCCAAGCCAGCTCTCCGTACAAGCCGACGGCCCTCGCTCGCGCGTCGGGCTAACAGGTCGGACGGGGGGCGAACTCACTGTGCCGCCGTGCGGAACAGGCCGGCCAGCACCAGCAGAATCGTCAGGCCGACGAGCACCCACTCGGGGTTGTGGCGGAAGAAGCGGCCGACCTTGCCCGCCAGCCGCACGCCCCACCGCTTCGGCCGCATCGCCCGGATGTGTCGCCGCAACCCGGCGTACCGTGCGAACAGCCCGACCCGCCCGGCCGCCCAGTCGGCCGCCACCGCCGCCCGCTGACTCGGCACCAGATCCCGCAGCACCGCCGCCGCGTGCGGTTGCGCGAACACCGTGAACACCAGCCGCCCGCCGCGGTCCAGGTCGTCGGTCAGGTCGGGGCGGGTGTCGAACAGCCGCAGCAACTCCTTCCGCGTGACGAGCACCAGGTACACCGCCTCGGCCGACTGCACCGGCTCGGTCGGCACGCCGACCACCGGGCCGATCCGCTCCCACGCCGCCCGCAGTCGCCGCAGGAAGGCGAGGTCGCGGTACAGCTTGCGGCGGTCGGTGCGGGTGGCGGTGGCGCCGGGCGGGGGCGGCGGCAGGTCGTCGTCGGCCAGCACCAGCGGGTCGGCTTCGAGTTGCACGAGCGGGCGGGGCGGGGGCACCACCGGGGCCGGGGGGAGTTCAACGGCCTCGGCTTCCACCACCTCGTCGTCGGCCCCTTCGTAGTCGATCACCGCCGGCGACGGCAGGGGGAGCGGTTCCAGTTGAACGGGCGACGCGGGGAGCGGCTGGCCGAGGTCGGGCAATTCGTCGAAGAGGGATGTCGGCTTCGCGGCGACCGGAACGGACACGGCGATGAGCGCCTGGGCGAGGCGGTTCATCCCTTCCGTGACAAGCTCCGGGTGAAGCAGTTGGTGCGGGCGGAGCGTCTCCATGCGGGCGAGGGCGTTCTGCTCGGCGAGGTTCGCATCGACCGGCCCCGGCGGCAGGCCGAGCAGCACGCGGTCGTCCGGCGGCCACACGCCGGCCGGGAGCGACAACCACTGTTGAAGGAGGGCGAGGTTAAAGCGGGGTCTTTGTAGTAGGTGCCGCCTGCCGGGCGGCACACGCGAGACCCCCGGGGCGGGCGCGGGGGGCCGACGTCCAGCCACACTTTTTTTCCTGTGGCCGGGACATTTCATGAACTAGTCTTCACGCGACGCACGGATTCATCTGTCGAACGCTCGTCCTCCCACCCGCCACAAACACCTCGGCCCCCGAATGAATCGCATTCCCCGCCCCGACCCGACCACCCTCCGCACCCAGATCTGCCAGGTGGACGGCATCTCCACGTTCAGTGGCGTCATCCAGATGCCGACCACCCGCGTGCGGGCGGTCGACTGGAAGACCGCCCCCGAGGCCAACTGGCGGTACGAGATCCTGACCCTGCTCGGCCAGGGGGGAATGGCCTCGGTCCACCTGGCCCGCGACCTCATGCTCGGCCGGAAGCTGGCCATGAAGCTGCTGGCCACCTCGGCGTTCGAGCGGTTCCGCCGGGAGGCCCGGCTGCACGCCATGCTCGAGCACTCGGCCATCCCCCCGCTGTACGACGCCGGCCGGCTGGGCGACGGTCGGTTCTTCCTGGCCATGAAATACGTGGCCGGGCATTCGCTCGCCGACCTGACCACCGGGCCGCCGACCGACCCGGTCGACCTGGACACCCGGCTCGGCTGGTTCGAGCAGGTGGGGCACGCCATCGCCTACGCGCACGCCAAGCGGGTCCTCCACCGCGACCTGAAGCCGGAGAACGTGATGGTGTCCGGGTACGGGCGGGTGTACCTGATCGACTGGGGGTTGGCCAAACTGCACGACACCTCGCCGGCGGACGACCCCGGTACCGGCGAGCACACCACGCTGGGCACGCTCGCCTACATGGCCCCCGAACAGACCGGCGGCGGGTTCGGGCGGGCGACCGAGGCGACGGACGTGTTCGGCCTGGGGGCGGTGCTGTTCGCCCTGCTCTCCGGGTCGCCGCTGTACGTCGGCTCGGCCGTCGAGGTGCTCCAACAGGCGAAGCGGTGCGACCCGTCCCAGGTGGTGGCGAGGTTGGCCGGCGCCGAAATCCCGCTGCCACTGGCCGGGCTGGTGCGGCGGTGTCTGTCGGCACGCCCGGAGGACCGCCCCGCGTCCGCGCGGGAGGTGGTGAAGGCCGCCATCCGCTTCCGCCAATCTGAGCGGGTGGGGGCGGACCGCTGAGCGCGTGCGGGGTGTCACCCGACCGCGGCGGTGGCCGTCAGCGTAATCCTCATCACCTGCGGGTACGTGCCGATGCGCGTCACCTCTCGCCCGCTGATGCCGCGGCCGACGGCCATGACCGTCCGCCCCTGCTCGAACACGCCCTGATCGAACCGCCGGCCGTAGATGCTCGGCACGAAGATCGACCCGATGAGCGGCACGCGGATGCCGCCGCCGTGGACATGCCCCGCCACCACCAAATCCACGCTCTTCTCGCCCGCCCAGTAGAAGTTGTCCGGCGTGTGGCTGAGGCACAGCCGGAAGCCGGCGACCGGGGCACCCATGAGCGCGGTCGGCGGGGCGAACCACGGCCCCTCGTGCCCGATCATCACCACCGGCACACCCCGAACCGGAACCACCTTCCACCCGTTGCCCAGTACGGTCAGGCCCACTGCCTTCAACTCCTCCCGCACGCGGTCGGGGTCGTGGTGCAGGTCGTGGTTGCCCAGGATGGCGACCCCGGCGTCGGTCCACTTCAGCTTGCCCAGCAGCGGGCGAATCCAGTCGTGGTGCGTGTCGGTGTCCACGTAGTCGCCGACGTAGGCCAGGATGTCCGGGTGTGGTTGTGCGGCGAGGTGGTCGAACAGGGCGTCGAACCACTGGCGCGACGGCGTGCCGTGGAAGTGTAAGTCCGAAATGACCAGCACCGTCAGCCCTTCGAGTTGCGTGGGCAGCCACTTCATCCGCAACTTCAACTCGGTGAACTCGACCTTCAGCGCGTTGTTGAACGGCAGCTTCGCCACCGCCGCGAACTGGCCGTCGCCCACCGCCGCCGATCCGAGCTTCGCCCCGAAGTCGATCACCGTGTTCGACTCACTTACCACCGCTTCGGGCTTCCGCCGCAGTGCCCGGTAAATGGTGAAGGCGGGCAGCACCACGCCGCCGAACAGCACGCACACGCCGGCGTACCGCACCGCCCACAGCGACCAGCCGTCGGCGAAGTCGTAGCCGGTGTCGGTCTCGGTGACGCGGATGGCGAAGGCGAGCAGCGGGAAGGCGAGGATGAGCAGGCCGGTGAAGAGCCGCCACGCTTTCAGGAACGCCTTCGGCAGCGGGCGGCCGTACAGGTGGCTGAGGGCGGCCGTCCAGATGGCGGCGTGCCCCACCCAGGCGACGGCGAACGGGAGTAGGAGGTGGAGGGGCATTGTCTTCTTGTAGGGCGGGCCGCAGTCGAGCGGAGCGAGACAAGCCCCGCCGCCAACCACCAACAGGGGACGACGGCGGGGCTCGCGGTCCTGACGGACCTGCTCGGCCCGCCCTACTAGTCGCCGGTCACACCTTCCCCTTCGCCCGCAGTCGCTTCCACCGCTTGGTCGGCTCGACGTGCCCCTCGTTCACCAGCACCAGGTTGTCGATGAACTGCCGCGTGCAGTTCTCCCAACTGTACTTCTTCGCCTCCTCGATGCAGTCGTCCCGCTTGCCGGTGACGAGTGCCGTCGTGATCGCCTTCGCCAGATCCGCGTCGCACGCCCCCAGCTCCGGGCGGGTGATGATGTCCACCGGTCCGGTGGCGGGGAAGGCGGCCACCGGCACCCCGCACGCGAGTGCTTCGATCACCACCAGCCCGAACGTGTCGGTCAGGCTGGGGAACACGAACAGGTCGGCCTGGGCGTACTGCTCGGCCAGCGTCTCCCCGCTCAGGTAGCCGAGGAACTTGGCCGCCGGGTACTTCGCCTGCAACGGCAGTCTGGCCGGGCCGTCGCCCACCACCACCTTCGTGCCCGGCGTGTCCAGCTTCAAAAAGGCCTCGATGTTCTTCTCGTTCGACACCCGCCCGACGTAAAGCAGCACCGGCCCCGACCACGGCGCCGCCTGCTTCGGCCGCGGGCGGAACAGCTTGGCGTCCACCCCGCGGCTCCACCGCCCGTGCAGGCCGTTGAATTTCCGCCGCTTCAACTCCTCCTCCAGGCTGGGGGTGGCGGTCATCATCGGGTCGGCGGCCGAGTGGAACCACCGCAGGAACGGGTACGTCCACGACTCCGGGATGAACGCCAGCCGCCGCAGGTACTCCGGGAACTTGGTGTGGTAGCTGGTGCTGAACGCCCAGTTGCGGTTGCGGCAGAACTGCCGCACGGCCAACCCCAGCGGCCCCTCGGTGGTGATGTGTACGTGGTCCGGCTGGAACTTCAGGATGCGCTTGGACAGCGGGCCGGTGCGGGGGAAGCAGAGGCGGATTTCGGGGTAGAACGGCACGCCCACCGACAGCAGGCCGGACGGCTCGATCACGTCCACCACGTGCCCCATCGCCCGCAGCGTCTGGGCGGTCATGTCGATGGTGCGGACGACGCCGTTCACCAGGGGGTACCAGGCGTCGGTCGCCAGAATGATCCGGGCCATTGGGGGCAAACGGGGGGAGGGGCGGCGAAAGACGTGTTGTATGAACCGCGATTCGGGCGGGCAGCGGGAGTGGAAGAGACCTCACCCCCCGTCCCCCTCGCCATGACATGGAGAGGGGGTGTTCAAGGCGCAAATGTCACCGGTCTGTGGAACCGGGAACGCAGTGACCAGGTGTGTGGAATAAACCCGGTCACTGCGTTCCCGGTTGCAGTTTGAACCTCCCCTCTCCATTCATGGAGTGGGGGTCGGGGGCGAGGTCTCGGGTCGCGCACTCGGCCGTCGTGTG
>JANNVG010000580.1:0-2098 GCA_031414395.1 Fimbriiglobus sp. | reverse complement strand
GATAGCCGAGCTTCGGCAGCTTCGATTTGGGCCGATCCGCCGCCGCCAGCGACCGCGGCAGAACGAGGTTCACCACGCCGTTCTTGTAGGCGAGCGGGATTTCCAGTTCGTCGCCGGCCTCCGGCACCTGCACCTTGCCGGGGGTCCACACCCGCCCCTCGGCCCGCAGCCGGCCGAACAGTTCGGCCGCACGCGGCGGGAAGGTGAGCGGCGGCAGTGGGGCCACCCGCACCGCTTCCCCTTCGCCCACCAACTCGGCGTACAGCGCGTCCAGCTTTGCGGCCGGGTTGTCGGTCGCGGCGACCAGTGGTTCGGTGAGGCGAACGGCGTCCGCCCGCGCCGCCACGAAGTGCGCGAACTGCTCTTCGGTGGTGAACTCCCCGTCGGCGTGTTCCAGCCGGTACTTCAGCGCCTCGACCGCCAGTTCCACCCGCCGCATCTGCTTCTTGTCCGGCTTGAAGAACCTCTTCACGCGGTCCAGGGTGGGGGAGGTGCGGACGAACACCCGCGCCAGGGACGGCACGAACAGGGCCACGCCCACGTTAGCGGCCTCGGCTCGGCCACCGACGGGGATGTACTGAATCAGGCTGAAAAGGGCACGAATCCGGGTCATGGCAGTGGTCCGAAGGGGGGTGTCAAGCTCGCCACCACCCGTCTTTGTCCATGATACTCACCAAGTAGGCCGCACGGCCCACGATCAGGTTCACCAGCGCCTCGCGGACCTCCGCCGGCACCTGCCACTCGGCCGGCAGTTCGCCCACGATCCCCGCCACCGTGTCACGCTTCAGCCCCTCCAACTCCCCCTTGCACCAACCTAGCACGCCGGGGCTGATGTACGGCACGAACGCCGGGAACAGGCCGTACACCCCGGCGTCCTTCACGGTCCTGATGTCGGCCAGCTTCTTCGTCAGTTCCGGGCGGGGGTCGAAGCAATGGGTGTGGTCGATGGCGTACAGGCGGAGGCGGTCGGGGGCGGCCGGCACATCACCGAAGAAGACGTTTCGCAGGTTCGGCGTGCGGGTGGACGATTTTGGCGGGTGCCGGTCGCAGTTGCGAACCCAGTTGTCGAACACCATCAGCCGGGTGAAGTCGTTCGGGTTCTCCACCGCGGCCAACTCCGCCGCCGCTCCCTCCCACGTCCGCCCGGCCACTTCCAGGCTGAAGAACGCCGGGCCGGGTTGCGTCTTCCCGCCCTTCGGCAACGGGTAGCAGTCCGCATCGTCCAGCGTGAGGATGGCGAACGGGGGCACGCTCAACCCGAACAGCCGGGCCAGCGACGAGCCGACGTACTCGCACGCCAGGGCGTGCGGCCCTTCCGGGTTGCCCAGCGCCTTCAGGTAGCCGGGGCCGGCGTCGGTGTTCACCAGCACCGCGCCGGTGGAACTCGCCACGGGCTTGCCCCGCAACCCGTCGAACCGGGTCGGGGGCCAGACGGTGGAAGGGGGTTGCGGGTCGGCCATCCGGGGTGCGCTCGCCGGGAACGGGGGTACGCTCACACTATCGCGCCGAACGCCCGGCGGAGCAGCGCCGCCGGCAGCGCCTCCACCGCCGCCAGTTCCTCCCGGCAGCGGGCGATGAGCGCGTTCGCGGCGGCGAGCTGCGCCGAGAGTGCTACCGCAATTCGTCCTTGCTCGTGAGGTCCGGGGAGGTCGATTTCGGCGGCGAGAATTTCTTCGATGCTGATGCGGGGGAGTTGCCCCGTCGTGCTGACCGTTGCCGCTCGCCGGAGGAAAACTTCACTCCGCATGAACGTGGTGATGAAGTCCCGATCCGCCAACCCGGTGCGCACCTCGAACGCGAACTGATCCACCGAAGAGCAGCCGTCGAACTCAGCCACCCAAACCTTGTTCAAGTACGGTCGCAGGTAGCCGTATACGATCTGCCCGGTTCGGAACGTCGGCTTCCGGCCGGTCATGTTGCCGAGGTCGATTCGCTTCGAGCCGATCCGTCGTCCGGTGTTAGCACTACAGCGCAGCTTCAGATGACGCATCTATGCGGCCGTTTCTTGTGGGACCGGGTCGCCTGCTCGTTCCGCCGCTGGTGGTAGCGGATGACCTCGCCGGCGTGCGGCAGGTCGGGCACTCCCCGCCGCCGGCGG
>JANNVG010000579.1:0-9411 GCA_031414395.1 Fimbriiglobus sp. | reverse complement strand
CGAGCGAGGGGCCAGCGACTTCGCGGACGAGTCTCCGGCCCCTCGCTCGCGCGTCGGGCAAACAGCCACTGGCATCGCCGACCTGACGCTCAGTAACAAGCCGGGCGGAATCACCGGAAGTGCTTGGCCGGCACCGGTGCTACCGGAAATCGGGAGTGGGTCCGCGGAGGGGGGGGAAGTGGCCGGACCCACCTCCGGCGGGGTCAGCCCGTGTTCAGGCGGTTGATGAGCTGTCGCAGGCGGCCGTGGGCCTGCTTGTTGAACCGGAACTTGAGCCGCGGCAGGTCCGCCAGCGCCGGCTCATTCGCCGCCGCCGGCAGCTCTCATTGGTTCCGGCCGACACCCACACCCCACTCCGGAACCATCGTCGCTGGTCCGGAAGAAAGAGTGTGATGGCATTCGGGTCGGTCAGCCGCGTTTGGTCAGCACTCGAAGGTCGGCATCTGCTTGTTCCCACTCGGCAACTGCGGTGCGGAGGTCCGGTTCCAGCTTCGTCAACGCCGCCTTGCAATGCGGGGCGAGCTTTTCCAACTGCCCGAGCACCCGCTCGGCGTCTGACAACAGCGTCTGTTGTCGAGCGCGAAATCGAACGGCCAACACCCGGTGGTCGGCGGGTGAAACGCCCGACCGGGGGTCGAACCGGAACTGTCGCAACACCTCGTCCCGCCAAGCAATGACGTTGCCGGTGAGTGCGTCACCGAAGCCGCTGATGTTCCGTATCCGGTTCCGGTCCACGTCGGCGGCCGTCGTGACGCCGTTCGCTATCAGGAGTTGTTTTCGCCCGACGCCGACCTTCGGGATGGTGGCGTCGAGGAGGGAGTGCAGTCGCAGATGCCGTGCTCGTGCCATCGCCTCGGCGTTGCCGGCGAGCCGCTGGAGTTCGACCTGATGGGTGGCCGACAACCCGCGGCAGACCGAGACGGCATCGCGGACCCCCCGGCTCAGGTCGGCGTGATCCCGCCAGTATCGCCGCACCGTCATGTCCCACTCGGCTTCGAGGTCGCTCAGGTCGTCCTCGGCCCGGCTCTTCGCGCGGCGGCGGCGGCGGTACTCGCGGTGCCACGGGCTGACCACCCGGAGGATCAGAAGCCAGACGCCGAAGACGAGGGCACCCAGCACGCCAATCAGACAAATGAACCCGCGGAACAGGCCGAACGGCATCACGAGCAGACACAGTCCGATGGCCACCGCGAGTACGATGGCCGTCGTGCGGTGTTCGGCCAGACCTTCCGGGAGTGGTTCCGGCTCTGATCGTTCGGCCGGTTCGTAGCGACTCTGCTCGTAGGGGAAGTCGCGGCGTTGGACTCCGGCCAGCCGCCCGAGCACCTCTTGCAGTTTGCTCTCGTCGACGCTGAACCCGCTCGCCCCGCCGCCCACGCCGAAGTAGTATTCCGGCCCGCCGCCGTCCGCCAGCCGACACCACACACACTTCGCCTGTCCCCGCCAGTGCTTGTGTCCGGGGTCGGTCGGGCATTCGGTGGTGTTCTTCTCCAACTCCTTCAGCGCCACCATCCACTCACCCGGTCGCGGGCGGGTGCCGTTCTCGCTGCCGCGTTCGAACGCCCGGCGGAACAGCATTCCCAGGTCGGGAGGGATGTCGGCGAAGGTGGGCGTGTGCGGGGGTGGCCCCATTTGCCAGGCGTGCGCCTGTGGTCCCTGGGCGAAGCGGAATTGGGAGATCAACTCCTCGAACGACGGGTCGCCGGAGCCGCGGAACACTCCGGCATAGGGGTGCCGGCCGACGAACAGCAGTTGGTAGATGAACACGGCCAGCCCGAAGCGGTCGTGGTTCTCGGTCCGCACCAGTCCGCGGAACGACTTCCCTTGTAACTCGGGCGGCGTGTAGTGCGGCACGCCCACCTCGCACAGGTACTGCTTGCCGTTCGCCCGCACCTGGAACGAGTCGCAGTCGATCAGCCGCACCGTCGCCTGCGGGGTCACCTGGGCGTTGCTCTGGTTCACGTCGCCCACGAGGCAGCCCGCCTTGTGGACCTCGTCGAACGCGGCGGCGGCGTTCAATGCCGTCCGCAACTGGAATGTCCACCCGGCGTTGGGGAAGTGCTTCAGCCGCATCACCGGGTTGTACAGGTGCTGGATCGGCTGGCAGTCGGTCAACCGCGGCATGACGAACCCGGCCACCTGCCGCGAACCGGCGACGAACAGGAGGGCACTCGGCCACGCCGCCACGTTCAGCAACTCGTGGTTCACCAACCCCACCATCGCGATCAACTTCTCGACCGTCTGTGGGGACGGCGGCTTGTGGTACACCTTCGCCACGTGTGCGGGGTTGTTCGGCAACAGGTACACGGCCCCCTCGCCACCCGACGCGAGCTGGCGGTCGAGCGGGAACGGGCGGTCGGACGAGTCGGTCAGCCGGGGTGGGGCGGTCATGGGCGGCGGACGGCGAGAACGAGGGTTTTGTCGTCGTCGGTGCGGGAGTTCACGGCAGGGGAATCGAGGAACCCGCGGAACGGTTCGATCAGCGGTTCGGGGTCCGCACTCTCCCACAGGCGGCGGAGCAGCGGGCGGAAGAACGGCGGGTGCGGGGCGCGCGCGGTGAAGTCCAGTGCCAACCGTTGCAACCCGTCGGTCAGCACGGCCAGTTCGGTGATCGGCTCGGCGGTCGTGGCGAACTGAATGGTGTCCGCGAAGCGGTCGTCGGTGAGGAAGTCGGTGGCGTTCGCGTACTCGGTCGGCTCGGGCCAGAAGGCGGTGCGGTAGCTGGTCCCGTCGCCGGTCACGATGGCCCCGTCTCCGAGTTGGGCGAACGCGGCGGTGTCCGGGCCGATCACGGCGAGGAGGGCGGTGCAAGCCAACTCTCTTGGGCGAACCGCCCGCCGTTCCGCTTCGGTCACTACTACATTCCGCACGCCGGCGAAGAGTTCGACAGCCCACTCGCGGCAAAAGGGGTGGGTCGATGGGAGTGTCACCACCCGGTTGACCAGTTCGTCGCACACCAGGGTCGCGCCCACCTCGGAGTGCGCGGCCGACCCCGCCCCGTCCGCCACGACCACCACCAGCCATTCCGCGGCGGGGCCGAACGGCCGATACCGGAGCGCGTCCTGGCAGGGGGTTCCCCGCCCGGCGTGCGACGTGCCCGTCACGCTCTCCCCGACCACGGCCCAGGTCACAGGCTGGCCCACCCGCTCGGGGACGGCAACTTCACCTGATCCTCCTGGCCGGGGTTCGAGTGCGACACACTCCGCTGCGACTGCGACAGCCAGACGAACAACTCGCGGAAGCTCATCCCCTTCAGCGTGAGCGGCTGCCGGGTGCTGATCCGCCCGAGCACGTCGAAGTCGGCGCCTTCGACGCCGACCGAGAAGAACGCGAACGCCTTCTTCGCTTCCCCCTCCATCACCCGCGTCGCCGCCGGTTTCCAGGCGTCGGTGGGGCCGCCGTCGGTGATGAGGAAGATCCACGGCCGGTAGTAGTGAAGTCCGTTCTGCTTGTACTGTCGCTTCCGCTCGTCCACCGCGTCAATCGCTCGCAGGATCGCCGCGCCCATCGGCGTGTCGCCACCGGCGACCAGCGTCGGCGGGGTGAACTGGTGTGCGGTGGCGAACGGACAGACGGTCTGCACCCCGCCGCCGAAGGTGATGACGGACACTTCCACACGCTGGGCGGCGAGCGAATCGGCCATCAGGTCAGCATGGTACGCCCGCAGCCCGGCGTTCAGCAGGTCGATGCGGGTGGTGCCGCCCGACACCGCGCGGTAGGACTGCCCGTCTTGCTGAACCGTGTAGCCGAGGTCGCGGCCGGAGTCGGCCACCACTTCGCCCATCGAGCCGGACGTGTCGAGCAACAGCACACACGGACACCGGGGTTCCGGGTTGGTGGCCAACTCCGCGTCAGCCCCGAACGGCATCTGCTCGGCCATCGCGCACCTCGTTTCGGGAGTGAGTTTGCTATTGGACGTGATTCAGTGTCCGAACGACGGCCGCGGGTGGCAAGAGGCGGGTGGCCAAACTGCACCAGCCGCCGCCCACACCGTACTTGGGGCGCCGCCACTGCCACCGGCTGAGAGTCCCCGTTCCACGTCCGTCGCGCGAATCCGGTCCACGGTTCGCGCCTGCTCCGCCCACAACAGCAGCCACCCGGCGACGAGGACTCCCAGCGTCGCCGACAGGCCGACGGTCAGCCACGCCCACGGGTTCGTCGGCGGCGGTGGCCAAGTGGACCGGCCCGCGGGCGAACACGGCCGTTCCGGGTAATGGAATTCTCAACGCCGTCAGAGTAAAGTCTGATGGCCTTCCCGGTGCGGAATCCCGTCAATTCCTTCCTGGCGTACAAGTCGTAAATGTGCCTACGAGTACAACGGAGCTGCTCCGCAACCTCTTGCGGCAGAAGAATTTTGCGTTCCACTGAACACGATCCGAGTCATCGCTTGCTCTTGCCTATGGAGCTTATGTGGCGGCTGACGAGTGCCGTCCGTTCATGGCCCCATCGAAGGCCACGTCGTCTCGGACACGGGTTCGTCAACATGGGGGCCGAGTTTACCATCTTTGGCATCCTGCCGCAATCCCTCGGCCTTGCCAATAATCGACCCGCACACGGATCTCCTTCAGGGGCCGAAAAGTGCTTGTCCGACCAGAGCCTCGCCGTCGTCGCCCATGAGTGGCCGATGAGTTGGCCCGGAAGTCAACGTTTCCGTTGTGATCGGGCCGAACCTGAACTACGGTTGGAATACCCTCAACCCGACCAGAAGGACTGGCCGACCCACCACCTTCGGCCCCGGTTCACTCGACCCGGCGGGCATTGTTCTTTTCATCATTTTCCCTTTGTGGAGTTCAAGGTCGTGGAAGGGAGTTGAACTTTGTGAGGACTGATGCTTGCACCTTTATTGCCCAACGAGGCCGAACGGCTGGACGCCCTCCGTTCGTTCGGCGTCCTCGACACCCAGCCCGAACAAGAGTACGACGACCTGACCCGGCTGGCGGCGGCGATCTGCGGCACGCCCATCGCCCTCGTCAGCTTGGTCGATCCCTGCCGCCAGTGGTTCAAATCCCGTGTCGGGCTGGACGCCACCGAGACGCACCGGGACATCGCCTTCTGCACCCACGCCATCGTCCAGAACAACTTGTTCGTCGTGCCGGACGCCGCCGCCGACGTGCGGTTCAAGGACAACCCGCTCGTCACCGGCGAGCCGCACATCCGGTTCTACGCCGGCATGCCGCTGCCGACTCCCGAAGGACACAACCTCGGAACCCTGTGCGTCATCGACCGGGTTCCACGGACCCTGACCGACGTGCAAGTGGACGCCCTCCGGGTTCTGGCCCGGCAGGTGGTCGCCCAACTCGTCCTGCGGCAACAACTCCGCTCCACCGAGTTCGAGTTACAGCAGCATGAGACGTTCCGGGTGCTGTTCGAGCATTCGTCCGACGCCCACCTGATTTTTGATGAGCGGGACGGCATCATCGACTGCAACAACGCCGCCGTCGCCATGCTCCGCTGCCAGCACAAGAACGAGGTTCTGGCCCTCCACCCGGCGATCCTGTCCCCGGAGTTCCAACCGTGCGGGCGGCGGTCGTTGGAGAAGTGCATCGACATGGACGCCGCCGCCCGGCGGGACGGCTACCACCGCTTCGACTGGACGCACCGGCGGGCGGACGGCGAGGAGTTCCCGTGTGGAGTGACCCTCACCCCGGTCGAACTTCACGGGCGGTCGGTGCTGCTCGTCGTCTGGCACGACCTGACCGAGCGGAAGAAGGCCGAGGACGCCCTGCGGGACGAGCAGGAGCGGTTCCGTGCGTTCATGGACAGCGGCCCCGCTGCCGCCTTCATGAAGGACGAGGACGGCAGAATGCTGTACTTCAACGAATTGATCCGGCAGCGGTTCGAGATCAAGGACGACGCTGACTGGATCGGGAAGACGGACGCCGAGTTGTGGCCGGACGACGTGGCCCGGACACTCCGACAGAACGACGTGTCGGTACTGACCAGCGGCAAAACCTTGAAGGCGATGGAGTCGGTTTCGACCTCGGACGGCACTTCGAGCCACTGGCAGGTGTTCAAGTTCCCGTTCACCGACATCAGCGGCAAGCGGTTCCTGGCGGGTATGGCGGTGGATGTGACCGCCGAGAAGTTGGCCGAGGACGCCCTGCGGCAGAGCGAGGAACGGTTCCGCAGTGTCGTGGAAGAACTGGCCGAAGGCGTCGTCCTACTCGACCGGGAAAGCCGGAAGGTACTGCGGTCGAACAGGGCGTTTCTCGACCTGTTGGGCTACACCACAGACGAACTCGCCACCCTCACGCAGTACAACTTCGTAGCCCACGACAAGAGCGACATCGACGCCAAGATGACGGAGATCGTGAACCGAGGCCGCACGTCCATCGGGTTTCGCAAATACCGCCGGAAAGACGGCTCGGTGGTCAACGTGACGGTGAGCGGAAGCCTCCTGACGCTGGACGGGCGGGCGGTTCTATGCTTGATCGTGCAGGACAGGACGGAGCAGGTGGAGTACGAGAACCGGCTGTTCGAGTACCATTCGGAGCTCGAGGACGCCAACACCAAGTTGAAGGCGTTGGCGACGACGGACGGGCTGACCGGGGTGAAGAACCGGGGGGCGTTCAACGACAAGCTGGCCGAGGAGTACGACCGGGCCATCCGCCACGGGCGTTCGCTGTCGGTGATCCTGATGGACGTGGACTACTTCAAGTTGTTCAACGACACGTTCGGCCACCCCGCCGGGGACGACGTGCTGAAGGCGGTCGCCGCCACGTTGCAGCGGACGGCCCGGAGCGTCGACACGGTGGCCCGCTACGGCGGCGAGGAGTTCGCCGTGATCCTGCCGGACACGGACTTCTCCGGGGCGATGGTGGTGGCCGAGCGATGCCGCCGGGCCATCGCCGGGGAGCCGTGGGACAAGCGGCCCATCACGGTGAGCGTCGGCGTGGCGACGTTCACGAAGACGACCACGGACGCCGCCACGCTGGTCAAGGAGGCCGACGACGCCCTCTACCGCTCGAAGCAGGCGGGCCGGAACCGTGTGAACCACGGCAGCGGGGCCATTTCGATGTTGGCGATGACACGAACTTGATCTACGAGTTCGCGGCCCGCGCCCGCTGGCTGGGCGAAGCGCCGGCGGGCGAACGGGAGCGACGGGCGGAGAGTGACTTCCTGCTCGACCGCGACCGGGGCGGTCGGGTGGCCGATTTCCACGCCCTGCGGCACACGTTCGTGACCAATCTGGTGCGGGCCGGGGTGCAACCGAAGGACGCGAAAGAACTCGCCCGACACAGTTCGATCACGCTGACGATGGACCGCTACGCCCACGTGAGCCTGCACGACACGGCGGCGGCGGTGGTCAAGTGGACCGGCCCGCGGGCGAACACGGCCGTTCCGGATGCACTGCCGGATGCACAACCCGGCGATGGCGGGGGCGATTCGGTGAGGGCGGGTGATGGTCTGGTCGGCGGGGGCGAGTCGCGGGAAGTGCCTGAAATGTCAGGGCGTGATGCCGATTGCGGGCAAGTGAGGGAAGTACACCCAGCAGGAGTCGAACCTGCAACCTTCGGTTCCGTAGACCGATGCTCTATCCAGTTGAGCTATGGGTGCGGGTGTCGCCGCCGTGCCGTCGTCCATCTCACATTACCACCGGGCGGCGGGAGTGCAACGCCTTCCGACCCGTTCCGGTGTGCAGATTGTTGTACCAGGTCGGCGGCGGTGAAGCAAGGCATCCGCCTTGACGCCGCCCCCCACCCCGCGGTATGCGCCCGCCCTCCCGCTCTCGGATGCCCTCGCATGACCGCTCGCCGGTGGTCGTTGGCCGCGCTCGCCACGCTCGCACTCCTCAGTGCCGGGTGCGTCGACCGCCGGTTCGTCGTCACCACCAACGTGACCGGCGCGGCCGTCGAGGTGGACGGCCAGCCTCTCGGCCCGACGCCCGTCGACGCCGCCTACGTGTACGCCGGCAAGCGGGAGTTCCGCGCCACAGCGCCGGGGTTCGAGCCGCTCAACCAGTTCGTGAATTTCGAGCCGAAGTGGTGGGACTATCCCGGCCTGGACTTGTTCGCCGAAGTGCTGTGGCCGTTCCGCATCGAAGACGTGCGGCGAGTGCATCTGGATTTGCAGCCGGTGATCCCGCGGTCACCGGAAGAGATCATCGCCGGGGCGGAGGTGCTGAAAATCCGCGGGCTGGCGCTGCCCCCGCCGAGCGTGCCGAACGAGCAGCCCGGCGTGCCCGGCCGCACCGACCCGTATGCCGGCGTGAAGCTGCCGCCCACCGGCAGCACGCCCCTGCCGCTCATCAACCTGGGCCGGTTCAACAACAACTTCCGGTAATGTGTTCTGCTCGCTCCGCGAGCGGTCGTATGAATCCGCTCGCGGAGCGAGCAGAGCACTTACTGCCGGGCAACCGCCGCATCCAGAATGCGGCCGATCACGTCGGCGGGCGTGCCGCCCATCGCCTTGGCGATCAGCATCAGGTCGCTCCAGATCGGGTTCAGGCCGGGCAGCGGGTTGACCTCGATGAAGTACGGCACGCCGTCGCGGATACGGAAGTCGATGCGGGCCACGTCGCGGCAGCCCATCGCTTCGTATGCGGCCAGCGCTTCTTGCTCCAACGCCAGTTGCACACCCCGCGGCAGCTTCGCCGGGCACTCGTAGGTCACGAGCTGTTCCCAGTTGCGTTTCACTTCCAGGCTGTACACGAACTCCGCGGTCGGCGTGTTCGGCACCACCTTCATGCACCCCAGCACCTCCGGCGGGTCGTTGCCCAGGATGCCGACCGTCACCTCGTCGCCGGAGATGAACTCCTCCACCAGCACCGGCTGGCGGTAGTTCGTCCACAACTCCACCAGCACCGGGGCGAACTCGTCGGCAGTGCGAATGAGGCAGCGGTTGCGGATGCCTTTGCTCGACCCCTCGCACACCGGCTTGGCGATGACGGGGAACGTGAGGCCGTGCACTTCGAGCAGGGCGGGGAACTCGGCCCCGTCGCCGTCGTAGGGTTGCGGGGGCGGGGACAGCACGAAGCCTTTGGGGATGGTCACACCCGCGTCGCCGACGATGCGGCGGGTCATGTCCTTGTCGAGTGCGGCGGCGAGGGTGAGCGGGTCGGACCCGGTGTACGGGATGCCGAGCAGTTCGCACACGGCGGGCACGCGGGCCTCGCGGTTGCGGCCGACCCCTTCGCCTTCGGAGATGTTGAACACGAACTCGGGCGGGTCGGCGAGCAACTTCGCCACGAGCGGTTTGCCGTCGCCGAGTTCAGTCACGGTGTGGCCGAGCGAACGGAGGGCGTCGGCGATGGCGGCGATGGTGGCCGGGCTGTCGAACTCCTCGTGCGCGTCGTCGGGCGCGCCGGCCGGCAGCGGGGCGTCGGGCTTGAGGGTGAACGCGATGCCGATGCGCATGAGGTGCCTCAAATGGTGAACCGGCGGCGTGAGCCGCCTGGGTTGTTTGCACCCA
>JANNVG010000578.1:0-2748 GCA_031414395.1 Fimbriiglobus sp. | reverse complement strand
GGGGGGGGCGCGGCGGGGTCAACCACACTTTCTGTCGGTCCCCCCCGGCCCCCCCCCCGCCCCGGGCCCCCCCCCCCCCCCCCGGCCCCCCTCCGGGGGGGGCGGCGCCGGCCGGTCCACTCCTTCGCGAGCCTGTCCGTTGGTTGGAATCGCTTCCGGTCACGCCGGCCGCTCGACCCGCCCTACCAGAGTCATCACGTCACTTCTTCCCGCGGCCGGCGACGACGCCGACCACCAGCAGGACCGCCGCCAGCCCTGCGAACGCCAGCGTCACGTGCAGGTCGCTCTCCGGCTCCTTGTGCCCGAGCACCGACGGGGCCAGGTTGAGCGCCTCCACCCACGACGGGATGAACTGGATGCCGGCGGCGATGAGGGCGGCGATCGACCCGCCGGCAATGTACCCGCTGCCGAGCAGCACGCCGGGGCTGCTGTCCCCTTCGTCCGGGCGGTTGCGGAGCTTGTCCGCCACCCACCGCACCAGCCCGCCGATGAAGATGGGCACGGACGACGACAGCGGCAGGTACACGCCCACCGCGAACGCCAGACTCGGCAGCCCGCACAACTCCAGCATGACGGCGATGACCACCCCGATGAGCACCAGATCCCACGGCAGTTCGCCGTCCAGGATGCCGTCGATGATGAGCACCACCAGTTGCGTCTTCGGGGCCTCGAACTTGAACAGCACGGTGGTGCCGTCGTCCTGTTCCTTCAGGGTGCCGGTGACGGCCGGGTCGCAGCGGTAGGCGATCTTGCCGGCGTCCGCCCCGCCGGGCGTCACCAGATACCGGCCGGGGACGAGGGCGGCCGGGTCGCCGGACTGGATCAGGCCCTCCGGCAGCACCTCCGTCTTCCCCTTCCCGTACAGCAGCACCTTGTAGTCGGTCGGGTCGGAGGCGTACTGGCCGTTCTGCACCTTCTCGGTTTGCGTCAGCAGTGAGGCGTCGAGCGTGACCGCCGGCAGCTCCTTCTTCGTGTACACCGTGCCCACCTGGTTGAACACGATGAGCACCAGCCCGACGACGAGTGCCGACGTGAGCGAGCCGATGAGGATGGCGTAGGTCTGGAACTTCGGCGTCGCCCCGAGCAGGTGCCCGGTCTTGAGCGCCTGCGAGGTGGTGCCGCCGTTGCTGCTGGCCACGCACACCACCCCGGCGATCATCAGCGCCAGCAGCTTCATCTCCTTGTTTAGCGGCATCAGGTTCTGTTGGCTGAGGGCCAACAGGATGAGACAGGTGAGCAGCAGCGTCGCCACCGTCATGCCCGAAATGGGGTTCGACGACGAGCCGATCTCCCCGGTCAAGCGACTGGACACGGTGACGAACAGGAAGCCGAACAGCAGGATCATGATCGCCCCGGCCACCCCACCCAGGTTGTACCCCAGTCCGAGCACCGGGCCGGCGGCTACCATCGCCCCCACCATGCCCAGGCTGCCGAACACCACCACCCACATGGGCAGGTCGCGTTCGGTGCGGGGCACCGGCCCGGCGGCGGCCGGCCTCTGCTTCCTCCCGCCGAACAGGTCTCGCACCCCGCCGAACACCGACCCGAAGATGAGCGGCAGCGCCTTCAACATGCTGATGATGCCGCCGGCCGCCACCGCCCCCGCCCCGATGTACAGGATGTAGTTCTTCCGCACCTCGCTCTCGTCCATGTGCCGGATCAGCCCGTGATCCTTCACCGCCGCGGCCGGCCCGACGAGGGCGGCAGTGGACTCATCCACCTTCACCGCCGCCTTCGCCGGGGTGATGTAGGTGGACTGGTTCTCGCCGAACGTGCTGATGATCGGCCCGATCACCAGGTACGCCAGCACCCCGCCGGCCACCATGATGCCGGCGATCTTCGGGCCGATGATGTACCCCACCCCCAACAGCGGCGCGGACATTTCCGATTGCAGGCTCGCCCCCTTCAGCCCGACCGCCTGCCCGCCCACGTTCCCGGACAGGGCGACCCCGGCCGTCTCTTTGAACAGCTTGAACCCCTGCACGGCGAACTGGAAGACGAACCCGATGGCCAGCCCGACGACGAGCGTGCCGGCCGTGCTGCCGCCCTTCTCGCCCGCCTTCAGCACGTCGGCGCACGCCGTCCCTTCCGGGTACTTCAGCTCGCCGTGCTTGTTCACGATGAACGCCCGCCGCAGGGGGATCATCATCAGGATGCCGAGCAGCCCGCCGAACACGCCGACCGTCATCACCTTCACCGCGTCGATGTCGAACCCCATCACCAGCAGGGCCGGCATGACCAGCCCGACGCCGAAGGCGATGCTCTCGCCGGCGCTACCGGTGGTCTGCACGATGTTGTTCTCCAGCACCGTGCGGTTCCGCTGACGGAACACTTTGGAGATGACCCGGAACAGGGCGAAGGCCAGCACGGCGACCGGGATGCTGGCCGACACCGTCAGCCCCACCTTGAGCACCAGGTAGACGCTACTCGCCCCGAACAGGATGCCGAGCATCGAGCCGACGATGATCGGGGCGAGGGTGAACTCGGGCGGCGACTGACTCGCCGGCACGAACGGGGTGAACGGCGGTGGACTGTCAGGCGATGACGACGAGGGCGTATCGGGCGACGACATGTCGGCCTCGGAGCAGTTGACGGAGGTGGAGAGGTGCCGACTAACGTGTGCCGACTGGTGGCGAACGGCAAGGGCCGGCGGTGACTGTGGGCACCCCACCCCCGCCGGGGAACTGCGTTCCCTCGGCGTCCCCTCCCCAACGGGGAGGGGTGAGTGTTGTTGACCTTCTCGGTACG
>JANNVG010000577.1:0-13541 GCA_031414395.1 Fimbriiglobus sp. | reverse complement strand
GGGCGGGCGAGCCGACGCATCGTCGGCGACCCCCGCCACAGCGACACGCGGCGGGGGTCGACGACGAAGCGTCGGCCCGCCCGCCCTATGAGACCTCGCGTCCGTCACAACACAGTGAGTCGGGCGGAGGTGCGCGGGCGGCGAATTCGCCGTAAGTGCTTGCGGGGCGTGGGTGCTACCGGAATTTGGGAATGGTTCCGCGGAGGGGTGGGTGGATAGTGGCCGGAACCATTCCGCGGAAGGCGGGAGGGGGAAGTGGTGAGACTCATCCCCGTGCCACTCCCGGAAGGCACTACGCCCGGCGGGGGAACAGGTCGGCGAACAGGCGGCGGACGAGCTGGCCGACGGTCATGCCCCGCTTGCGGGCGGCGTCTTCGAGGGCGAACACCTGCCACTCGGGCAGCAGGAGCGGCAGCTCGACCACGTCGTCGGACGGGAAGGGCACCGACGGCAGGGGCGTGGCGGTGGCGGACGTGTCGGCGGGGGCCGGCCAACTGACAGCAGGTGCCATGTGTGGGACCAACTCCGGGGCGACCGAGCGAGGTTCGAGAGGATTGTATCAGGTGAGAGCAACCGGAGTGCCGAGTCGGAAAAACTCGCACGAATTCACCGGCAGGCCACGAATTCTCCGCATTCGCACTCGGCCGAAACGGTAGCACGCTCGCCGCTCGCTGAATCTGTTCGCACCCTCTGCGCGACGAACGGGATGTCCGCCACCCGCGAAACACGAATTTTCGGTACACACCGCCCGATTTTCCGTCCAAAATACCGGCGAGGCAGTCGAACCGTCGGCCGGCCCGGATTACGCTTGTGGGCGCACAATCCGGTCGGTCGGCACCGTTCGCCGAGCCTCCCCGTCTTTCACGCTTGCGCCCCCGGAGTCTTCTCGCATGGCCGTCCACCCGCCGACCGGCCCGTTCCCGCCGAACGACGGTTCCAACATCTTCCGCCGCGGGATGCCCAAGCCGACCGCCAAGCCCGTCCCGCCGGCCGACGACGCGCGAACGCCGCCCCCGCCCGAGCCGGCCGAGCCGCTCGACCTGGACGACGACGACGCGCTGTTCGGCACGCCCGCCAACCCGGCAAGGGTGGACGACCTGGACGCCGCACTGAGCGGGGTGATGCTGAGCGAGCCGCCCGACGACGACCAGCCGCTGAGCGCCATCCTCCTCGACGAGGACGACGCCCCGCCGGCCGACGGCGCCGGAAGCGACTCCGCCGAGCTGCTCGACGACGCGCTGGCCGACACCCGCCCGCCGTCCGCCGCCGACTCGTCCATCTTCACCGGCGGGCCGCTGCCCCCCACCGGCGTCGGGTCCGGCTGGCTGGACGCCTCCGCGTCCGCGGCCCGCAAGGGCGAGCCGACCTCCGGCGACCTGTGGGGGGGCGGGATGCCGACCGACCTGCCCCCGCCGGTCAAGCCGCCGTCCACTCTGAAGTACGACGACGCGGCCGACCTGTTCTCCGACCTGCGGGGCGACAGCCCGCCGAGCGACAGCGTGTGGGTGGAGGCCGACCCGGACGCCGAGGACACCGGGCGGGTGAGCGAGAGCGAGGTGCGGCGGGTGTTCGACACCAGCCGCGACCCGGCCGACTCGTCGGCGTCGATGGCCGACTTCGACCTGAGCGGGTCGGAGTCGGAGTTGATCGGCGGGAAGGGCGACGCCATCGAGTTCGACACCGACCTGTCCGACCCGGACGGCGGCGGGTCGAGCATCTTCGACGGCAGCTTGCCCAAGACGGAGATCGTGACCGACGCGGACAACGTGGACTTCAACATCCCGGTGCCGGGCGACTCCAGTCACGCCTCGTCGATGAGCGGGCGGCTGCCGGGCATGGACGACGACCCGGAGGCGATCGCCGCCGACCTGTTCGGCCCGGACGTGCCGGCCGACGCCACCGACGACCGCGCCCCCGCCATCGCCGCGGCGGTGGCCGCGGGTGCGCTCGGCGGAATGGGCGCGCCGCCCCCGCGCGACAAGCGGACGCCGGCTCCGGCCGCCAAAGGGAAGGACAAGGAGCGGCCGTCGGCCAAGCCGCCCGCCCGCCCGACTCGCGCGGCAGCAGTCGCGGTCGCGGACGACGACGACGACGACAAGGCGGAGCCGAAGGGCAAGAAGCGGGGCGGCATCGGCGGCGTGCTGGCGGGGCTGGCCACCGGCCTGGCGCTGGGCGTCGGCGGGTTCGCCATCGTGTACCTGACCGGCCTCATCCCGAACGACAAGAAGATGGCGGTGGCGATCATGCCGCCCGGCGACTCGCAGGCGGTCGCCAAGGTGGAGAAACTGACCGCCGACCTGGAAGCGGCCAACGAGAAGGTGACGAACGCCGCCACCGACCTGAAGCAGATGAAGGACGGCGTGACCCGGCGGCAGGCGGCACTCGACGAGGCGAACGCGAAGTCGGACCAACTCGACACCGACCTGACCGCGGCGAAGAAGGAGGCGACCGACGCCACCAAAGCGGCGACCGACACCAAGAAGGAACTGACCGAGGCGCTGGCCAGCGTCGACCCACTGAAGAAGGAAGCCGACGCGGCGAAGAAGCTGGCCACCGACGCGATGAAAGACCTGGACGGGGCGAAGAAGCTGGCGACCGACGCGGTGAAAGAACGAGACGACGTCAAGACCGCGCTGAACGACGCCAAGAAGGACGCCGAGGAGAAGGCGAAGCTGTACGCCGACGCGGGTGTGAAGTTGACGGATGCTGAGAAGAAGCTGAAAGCGGCCGACGACGCCGTAGCCAGTGTGGTGAAGGAACTGAAGGCGAGCAAACTGCTCGACGACAAGGACGACGCCAGCAAGCTGCCCGACGTGATCAAGAAGTTGGCCGCCGTCGCCGCCAGCGGGGACGCCAAGAAGGCGGCCGAGGCGCTGCTGGCCACCCAGAAGGAACGCGACGACGCGAAGGCCGCGATGACCAAAGCCGACGCCGACGCCAAGACCGCGCAGGCCGCGGCGGTGAAAGCGAAGACCGACGCCGACAAGCTGGTGGCCGATGTCATGAAAACGGCCGACGACAAGGTGAAGACGGCCGCGGACGAAGCCACCAAGGAGATGAAGAAGCAACTGGCCGACGCCACCGCCGCCGTCAAGAAGGCGCAAGACGACCTGACCACCGCGAAGGCGACCGCCAAGGCCGACGCCGAGTCCGCGATGAAGGCCAAGCTGGATGACGCCACCGCGAAGGCCACCACCGCCGAGAAGGCGCTCGACACGAAGGTGAAGGCGCTGGAGGCGGAGGCCGCAACCAAGCAGAAGGCGATGGAAGCGGACTTCGCCGCCAAGATCGCCGAGGCGCGGTCCGGGGCGGTGACGCTCGTGCCGGCCGAGATGGCCGCGAGCGAGAAGGCCGGCCGCAACTACGCCGACGGCGTGGACGCCTACCGCCGGCGGGCGTTCACCGACGCCGAGGCGCTGTTCGCCGCCGCCACCGTCAGCCAACCGGCCGACGCGCGGTACTGGTACTACCTGGGGTTGGCCCGCACGCAGACCGGCACCACCGGGGCGGACGACGCTTTCAAGAAGGGGGCCGACATGGAACGCCGCAACAAGCCGAGCGGGAAGGACATCGACGCGGCGTTCGCGCAACTCAGCCTGCCCGAGAAGGACCGGGTGAACAAGTTCCGGCCGTGAGTTCAGTAGGTGCCGTTTGCCGGGCGGCACCCTGGAACCGGGAACGCAGTGACCGGGTGGGTTGGTGCCCACCCGGTCACTCCGTTCCCGGTTCCATTTTCAGTCGGGGTGCCCCCTCACGCGGCTGCGGGCCGAGCCGCCTTCCTCCGCAGGCGTGACGCGCCGGCCACACCCGCCGCCCCGAGGGCCAGTAGCACAATGGTCCCCGGTTCCGGGGTGGTGGTGATTTGAATCTCGTACACGCCGGTGTCGTCGGTCAGCAGTCGGTCGTCGAACGTGTACCCGGCCCGTGTCGCCCGCCCGCGGTAGGCCGACAGCTCCGAGCGGTCGAACGACACCACCCCGTTCTGGGGCGTCCGCAGGTCGTTCATCCCGCCGACCAGGAAGGCCGCGTTCGCCGCGTCCGCCGTCTCCGACCCGGCGTCCCAGATGGCGCTCGCCGACTGGTCGATGCGGTCGATCACCAGTCGGCCGGACTCGTCGAACAGGCGGAAGCGGGTGGGCGAGTCGTTCCCCAGGAACAGGTCGTTGCTCGGCACCACCATGGTGCCGAAGGTGAAGAACGGGTTCGCCGTCGGGTCCACGACGAACGACTGCGAGGCGGACTGGCCGGGGAGCAGCGGCCCGCCCCCGACGCTTCCGAGGACGGCGTTCGGCTCGGCCGCCCGGAACGCCGGGAACCACGCCGCCCCGCTCCCGCCTTCGGCCACGGAAACGATGGGCGGGGTGGCCGCCTGCCCGGTGTTGAAGGCGTCGAACGTGCCGTCGTGGAAGCCGAGTCGGAGCGGGGCGAACGAGACACTGTTCGTCGGGGCGACGTTCCGGACGGTGACGGTGACGTTCAGCGGACCTGCCGAGGCGAGGGACGCGAGGAACAGGCCGGCGGTGAGGGCGAGGCCGGTGCGGACGGAATGCGCCATCGTTTACTCCTTAAACGAGAGTGCGGAACGAACTGCGTGCCGGAGACAGAGTCAGCCATGACCCCACCGGCCGGAGTTGGTCGGGTTGCGCGGGCCGGCCTTACACCCGTGCGGGAAAATGTGTCGGGAAATGTTAAACCGCCGTCTGCCGCCAATTCAGATCGCACCCGGCCGAGTTGCCATCAGCTCAACCCATCTTGCTTCCAGCATGTTCACATACGGCACCGACCGGAGGCCGAGGTGCCCCAGCGAATAGGCGTCGTTCACCTCCACTAGCAGGGTTCGCCCGTCGGTGGTGACGCCGAAGTCGATGGCACAGGCGGCAGGCGACTCGCCCCTGAACGCTTCGACCGCTGCCCGAACTGTTGCCGGGTCGGGGCGGGCGAACACGTCTCCGCGGTATTGGCCGACGCCGATCACCTCGTTTCGCAGGACGAAGTACCGCCACTCCGACACGAACTCGACGACCCCGCACGACCAGACGGGCAGATCGTCCGGGTGACGGGCGGTCGGGATCAGGTCACGGAACGCGGACACGACGTACCCGGTGAACGCCTTCTGCGTTTCCCTCGGCTTGACGAACCGCGGGCCCGAACCGTCCGCCTCGAACAGCCCGCGAACCGCCCCCATCGTGGTCGGCTGCATCTCTCGCCCCAAGAACGGGAGGAGGGATTCCGGGTAGTCGATGGGCGGCGTGTCCACGTCGAGCCGTTGGAGCGCGTGCAGCACGGTGGCGACCCCGCCGACCACCAGCGTGTTCGGCGTCAGGTCGAGCTGCCCGTCCCGGATGCGGCCACTCGAAGAACGAGACGGGGTACGCCTTCTGGTCGAACCCGTGCCACGCCGCGTACCCGTTCACGCTCACGAACTCGCCGTTCTTCTTCTGGATGAAGACGCGATCGATCATGACCCGCCTCGGTTGGAGGGTGTGTAGTAACGTGCCTCACACCGCCGCGCGGCGGCCCGCCTTCGTCGGCTGGATGCTGCTCGGTTGCGGTTCGGCACACCCGCCGGCGGTCGGCAGCATCTTGTTCGGACTGCACCGGTTCGTCGGGTTGAACGCCGTCCGCAGGCGCACCATGAAGTGCAGGTCGTCGGGCGAGAAGAGCATCGGCATGAAGTCGAGCTTCTCGACGCCGATGCCGTGCTCGCCGGTCACGCTGCCGCCCAGTCGGATGCACGCCTGCAAGATGTCGGTGCTGGCCAGCAGCACCCGCCGCACCTGGTCCGGGTCGCGCTCGTCGAACATGAGGACCGGGTGGATGTTCCCGTCGCCGGCGTGGAACACGTTGCAGATGGCGATGCCGTGGTCTTCGGTCGCCTTGCGGATCACCCGCATGATGTCCGGCAGCTTGGTGCGCGGAACAACTCCGTCTTGCGTGCAGTAGCTCGGGTACCCCAGCCGGCCGATGGTGCCGAACGCCTGCTTGCGGGCCTTCCACAGGGCCAGCCGTTCGGCTTCGGTGTTGGCTTTGCGCACCTCGCGGGCGTTGCTCTTCAGGGCGATGGCCTCGATGCGGTCGGCTTCCTCTTGAATGCCGGCGGCGGGGCCGTCCACTTCCATAATGAGCACCGCGCCGGCGTCGAGCGGGAAGCCGAACTTGAACGCCGCTTCGACGGCGCCGACGATCGTCTGGTCGAGCATTTCCAGGGCGGCGGGCACGATGCCGGCGGCGATGATGTCGGAGATGCAGTTGGTGCAGTCGTCCACGCTGGCGAAGATGCCGAGCAGGGTGCGGTACGCTTCCGGGTTGCGGGTGAGCCGCACCCACGCCTTCGTCACGAGCCCGAAGGTGCCTTCACTGCCCACGATGGTGCCGGTCAGGTCGTACCCCGGCCCGTCCTCGCACGGCCCGCCGACCACAACCACCCGACCGTCGGGCATCACCATTTCGACGCCGAGGATGTGGTTCACCGTCACGCCGTACTTGAGCGTGTGCGGCCCGCCACTGTTCGTCGCCACGTTCCCGCCGATGGTGCAAGCCCCCTGGCTACTCGGGTCGGGGGCGTAGTGGTAGCCGTGCGGCTTGAGGGTGTTCGTCAGCCACACGTTCACCACACCGGCCTCCACCACGGCGTAGCGGTCGCGGACGTTCACCTCCAGAATCTTCTTCATCCGCGAGGTGGCGATCATCACCCCGCCGCCGACCGCCAGGCACCCGCCGGCCAAGCTGGTGCCCGCGCCACGGGCCACGAACGGCACGTCGAGTTCGTTGCACGCCGTCACGATGGCGGCGACTTGCTCGGTGCACTCGGGGAACACGACCACGTCGGGAGTGGTCTTGTCGATGGTGAAGCCGTCGCACTCGTAAACGGCGAGGTCGGCCTTCTGGGTCAGCACGTTGCCGGCCCCGACGATCCGCCTCATGCGGTCGACGAGCGCGGGCACGCCGGCGGCGGCGAACCGCGGCAGGTCTTGCGAGTGGCTGAACGAGACGGTGGCGGCGGTGGTCATGGCGGCGGCGACAGCAGAGGTTGTGCGGACAGGGTCAGCATACGCCCCGGCCCATCGAAGTAGGCGTGCAGCGCGTTCAACACGTCGCGGCCGAGCAGCACGCGGGGTTCATCGGCCGCGACCACTTCGAGGACGAAAGCCGCCACCGCGGCGATGCCGACGGACGCCTCGAACACCGACAGGGTGACGACCGCCCCGCCAGCCACTTCGAACTGCAAGTCTTCGGAAAACGGGAGGCCGAGGGTGACGGCTGCGGACAACGGAATCACCGTCCGGTCCGATCCCGTGTCGAGCAGGGCGGGAAGCGTCAGCGGCGGATGTCGGCCGTTCGGGTGGCCGAGCAGCACTTGCACCTCCGGTTCGGCGGGGCGTGGCGAAACCGGCGTGTACGGCACCTGGATCACGCCGGCGTCCTCGGCAGTTCCCGGAGGCCGCCGACGCGCTCCAGCGGCCTCTTGTCCTGCACCGGCGCGATGTACATGTCCACATACCCGGCGATCTTCCGGGCCTCGTCGATCACCGGCCGGCGTTCGTCCCCGACGGCGATCACCTTCTCGTCGTGGATGGCCACCACCTTGCCGCGGTGCGTCTTCAACAACTCCGGCAGTAGGCGATAGAACGCCGCCCGCTCACGGAGCGCTTTTTCGCTCAGACCCGCTGGCGGCCGGGGCACGTCCGTTTGCGGTTGTACGGTCAGCTTCACCTTGCCGATGGGCACCTCGGGCGGCAGGGTGAGCGTGACGGTTCGGCTCTCGGGCACGTCGATTTCCAGTTCGAGCGTCATGGGGAATCCTCCGAACTCGCCAGGGGTTGAGCCGACAGTGTCAGCATACACCCCGGCCCGTCCAGATGGGCGTGCAGGTCGTTCAGCACGTCCCGGCCGAGGAGGATGTGCGGCTCGTCGTCGTCACCAGCGGCATCAATCGTGAAGTCCATGCACCCGGAATGCTGATGGCGACGAAGTACACCGGCAGTGTGATGATGCCGCCGACCACCCCGAACTGTAAATGGGCGGCGGAAACCAACCCCAGTCGTTTGACCACATCCGCCGGGATCACCGTGCGATCCGCCCCGGTGTCGAGTTGAGCGTCAACCGTCTCCGACGGCTGGCTGGTGGTGGGTCCACTCACGGCCACGGTCACGAACGGTGCCGGCGGGCGGAGCGAGGTGGAATACGGGAGGGAGATCACGACTCCCCCCGCCGGAGTTCCCGCGGGCCGCGGAGGCGGTACACGGGTTGCGTCTCCAACACCCGCTGAACGAACAGTTCGACGTACCCGACCATCTTGTATGCCCCCAACCCGACCTGCACCGGGTCGTCGCCGACGGCGATCACCTGCTCGTTGTGGATGGCCACCACCTTGCCGCGATGCGTCTTCAGCAACTCCGGCAACAGGCGGAAGAAGGCGGCCCGCTCCCGCTCGAACTTGTCGCTCGTGTGCGGCAGCGGGGCGAGCGGGTCGGCGTGCGGGGTCACGGTTAGCTTCACCCTGCCGACGGGCACCTCGGGCGGCAGGGTGAGCGTGACGGTTCGGCTCTCGGGTACGTCGATTTCCAGTTCGAGCGGCATGGTGTGGTCTCCGCGGTGGTTCCGGACGAGTCACCTCAGCCCGCCGGTGCCGTTGCGGAACGGGTACGGCGGGGCGTCCAGATCGGGCAAGCTGGACCAGCCCATCACCCGCGAGACGGTGGACGGCTCGAAGAAGTGGGACACACTCTGGTCGTCGATGTAACTGCACCACTCCTCGCTCACGTACAGCCGCCGCCGGTTCCAAATGATGAGGCGGTCGCCACTGTGGAACTCCATCACCAGGGTGTCTGTGGGGTGGAACTCGTCAATCGCCTGGAGGAAGGCGGCGGAGAGCATGTCAGGCCACCTCCGCGAGCGACGCCGGGCGGACCGCCCGCACGGTGGCCAGCAGGACCGTTGCACGCCCTTGGCGGGGGCCACGGAAGTAGCTGCCGATCCGCCCGCCGGCGAGCAGTTGCCCCGGCTCCGTCACCAGCAAGCGGGTGCCGTCGAGCAGTTCCACCTCATACGGCATGAACGGGTCCGCCGAGCGGAATCGGTCATAGGCCTCGACGAACTCGCGGTAGCTCATCGCCTCGTCCTCGCCCGGCAGTTCGTCGATCCGCATGAGAGCGGTCACGTCGGCCGCCAAAACCTTCGCGGTCGGGGCGTCGAACCGGGTGATGACCAACCCGCTCCCGTCCCACTGCACCCGGAGCGGGGTGTCGATGAACGTGTGTCGGCCGTCCGCCGTCTCCACCCGAATCGGCTCCCACGGGCGACGGTTGAGCAAGGCGAGCAACTCGGATTTCAGTTCAGTCGTTCCCATCGGTTCACCTCCGTGTCGCCATTCTACCACGCCCCACCCGCCATACACTATCGCCACCATGAGCACACTCCTCTTCCGCAACGGCCGGGTGATCGACCCGGTTCAGCACCTGGACCGCACCGCCGACCTGCTGGTGGCCGACGGCGAAGTGGTCGGCGTCGGGTCGTTCGCCTCCGCAGACAGGGTGCTTGACTGCACCGGCAAGATCGTCTGCCCCGGCCTGATCGACATGCACGTCCACCTGCGCGAACCGGGCCGCGAGGAGGACGAGACCATCGAGACCGGGGCCACTGCCGCCATCGCCGGTGGCGTGACCACGGTGGCGTGCATGCCGAACACCGAGCCGGCGCTGGACACCCGCGACGCGGCCGAGTTCGTGATCCTGCAAGCGAAGCGGGCGGAGCAGTGCTTCGTGCTTCCCATCGGGGCCGTCACCAAAGGACGGGCGGGGAAGGAACTGGCCGAGATCGGCAAGCTGGTGGACGGCGGGGCGGTGGCGTTCACCGACGACGGTGCGCCGGTGGCGAGCGCCGAGATCATGCGGCGGGCGCTGGAATACACCAAGATGTTCAAGCGGAAGGAGACGTTCGCCCGCCCGGTCGATCCGTTCGAAGACCGCTTCGGCAAGGCGGTGCTGGTTCACGCCGAGATCCTGGAGCTGACCGAAGGCGGGGTGATGAACGAGGGGGCGGTGAGCGTGCGGTTGGGCGTGCGTGGGATGCCGGGCGTGGCCGAAGACATCATGATCTTCCGCGACATCGTGCTGGCCGAACTGACCGGCGGGAAGGTCCACATCCTCCATGTGAGTACGGCCGGCGGGGTCCACCTGATCCGCAAAGGGCGGAAGCGGGCGGAGGAGTTGGTGCGGGAAGGGAAGCCGAGCTTCTGGATCAGCGGGGAGGCGTGCCCGCACCACTTCATCCTGACGGACGACAAGCTGCTCGACTTCGAGAGCAACTACAAGATGGCCCCGCCGCTCCGCACCCAGGCCGACGTGGACGCCATCATCGAGGGGTTGAAAGACGGCACGCTGGGCGTGCTGGCCACCGACCACGCCCCGCACGCGGCCGAGAAGAAGGCCCGCGAGTTCGACCTGTGCCCGAACGGCATCGTGGGCGTGGAAGTGTTCCTGCCGCTGAGCGTGACGTACCTCGTCGAGCCGGGGCACCTGAGCTGGAACCAGATGATCGAGAAGATGACCATCAACCCGGCGCGGGTGCTGGGCATCGACCGCGGCACGCTCGTGCCCGGTGCGGTGGCCGACGTGACGGTGATCGACCCGGACGTGCGGTGGAACATCGACGTGACCAAGTTCAAGAGCAAGAGCCGCAACTGCCCGTACCACGACTGGCCGGTGCGGAGCCGGGCGGTGGCCACGGTGGTCGGCGGGCAGGTGCGGATGTGCGAGATCGGGTGACGGCTCAGGTGGCTGGCTTCGGGGACCAATTCAAGGCAGGACGCGGAGGACGCGGAAAACGGCAGGGATGAAGAGGATCAGAACAATCGTGTTCTGTCTGATCCGTGTTGTCCGCGTTCCGTCCGCGTCATCCGCGTCCCTGCTGAATTGGTCCCTCCGACCAGCACCACTCACTCGCCCTTCGCGGCCCCGTCCAGTCGCTTGTCCGCCGCCCCGGTGCGCACGCCCGTCTTCGGGTCGATCCAGATGCTGTGCCCGTCGCCCTGTGTTTTCGTTTTCGTCACGATGTGCCCCTTCGCCTTCAACGCCTTCTCCAACTCCTCAATGCCGGCCTGCTCTTCCAGCATGATGCGGTCCGGGAACCACTGGTGGTGCATCCGCGGGGCGTCCACGGCGGTGCGCACGTCAGCCCCGTAGTCGGCCACGTTCACCACGATGCCCAACACGGTGTTGATGATGGTCCGCCCGCCGGGGCTGCCCGTCACGAGTACCACCTTGCCGTCCTTCGCCAAAATCGTCGGGCACATGCTGCTGAGCATCCGCTTGCCGGGGACGATGACGTTCGCGTCGGTGCCGATCAGCCCGGTGCGCGTCGTCACGCCCGGCTTGTGGTTGAAGTCGGTCATCTCGTTGTTCAGGATGAACCCGGCCCCGCGGACGACCACCCGACAGCCGAAGGCGTTCTCCAGCGTGTAGGTGGTGCTCACCGCCATGCCGTCCTTGTCCACCACGCCGTAATGCGTGGTGTCCGGCCCGCCGTCAGAAATCTTGATGTCGCCCGCAAGGCTCTCGCTCTTCGTCGCCTTGTCCGGGTCGAAGTCGGCGAACAGCTTCTTGGCGTGTTCTTTGGTGGTGAGATGAGCGGGAATCTTGACGAAGTCCGGGTCGCCCAGGTGCTTCGCCCGCTCCGCGAACCCCCGCCGCATCGCCTCGGCGACGAGGTGCGTCGTCTCGGCCGACCCCCACGGGTGCGCCTTCACGTCGTGCTTTTCCAGCATATTCAGCGCGAGCAACAGCGTGATGCCGCCGGAGCTGGGCGGCGGAGCGGCGATCACGTCGAACCCGCGATAGGTGCCGGTGATCGGCTCTCGCTCCACCGCTTTGTACCCTTTCAAATCATCGAGTGAGATCAGCCCGCCGCTCGCCGTCATCTCTTTCTCGATCAACTCCGCCACCGGCCCGGTGTAGAAGCCGTCGGCCCCCTTGTCGGCGATCACCTTCAACGTCTTCGCCAGGTCGGGTTGCTTGAGCACGTCGCCCTCTTTCCACTCGCCACCTTCCTTGCCGAAGACGCGCTTGAACTCGGCGTTCGTCGTCTTCTTGTCGGCCAGCACGCCGTTCAGCCGCTTCGCCAGCGCCTCCGTCACCGGGAAGCCGTCCTCCGCCAGCTTCACCGCCGGGGCGAGCACGTCGGCCCACTTCAACTTGCCGAACTTCTTGTGTGCCAACTCGAACCCCCGCACGGTGCCCGGCACGCCGGCGGTCACGGCCGACTGGTAGTCGATGCCCTTCACGAACATGTCCGGAGTCGCCTTCGCCGGGGCGGTCTCGCGGAAGTCGATCACCACCGGCTTGGCCTTGCCGCCGGGGTACACCAGCATGAACCCGCCGCCGCCGATGTTCCCCGCTTCCGGCCACGTCACGGCTTCGGAGAACCCGACCGCCACCGCCGCATCGACGGCGTTCCCACCCGCCTTCAGAATGGCCACGCCCACGTCCGTCGCGGCAGGGGAGACCGAGACGACCATGCCGCCCTTCGACGTGGCATCGTGCGGCGATGCCGCAAATGAGGGGGTGGCGAACAGGGCGAGGGCGAACAGTGCGAATCGGAACATGGGACACTCCGCGGTGTGTGGGGAAAAGTGTATGCGGCCGGCGTGTCGGGGTGTTCCCGCACGCGGCCGGCGAGTAGACTCCGCTCACGGCGTGCGATCACCCGCCGGCTCTCACCCCTCTCGGTAGGTTCGCCCATGCCCGTCGCCCTGTGGAAGAAGCTGTTGGCCGAGGCCATCGGCACGTTCTGGCTCGTGTTCGGCGGGTGCGGCAGTGCCGTCCTGGCCGCCATGTTCGTCGCCAAGTCCGGCGACACCCCCATCAACCTGGGCATCGCCCTGGTCGGCGTGTCGCTCGCCTTCGGGCTGACCGTCCTCACGATGGCCTTCGCCATCGGGCACATCTCCGGCTGCCACCTGAACCCGGCCGTCACCGTCGGGCTGGCGGTGGCCGGGCGGTTCAAGTGGGCAGAGGTAGCCCAGTACATCGGCGCTCAACTGGCCGGGGCTGTCGCCGCCGCCGGCCTGCTGGCCGTCATCTCCCTGAACCAGGTCGGCACATCGACGCTGGGCGGGTTCGCCGCCAACGGGTACGACGACCACTCGCCGGGCAAGTTCACGATGCTCGCCGCGTTCCTCATCGAAGCGGTGCTGACGGCCGTGTTCCTGCTCGTCATCCTGGGCAGCACCGACCGCAAGGCACCGGCCGGCCTCGCCCCCATCGCCATCGGCCTGTGCCTGACGCTCATCCACCTGATCAGCATCCCCGTCACGAACACCAGCGTGAACCCGGCCCGCAGCACCAGCCAGGCGATCTTCGCCGAAGGCGGGTGGGCGCTCGGCCAGGTGTGGCTGTTCTGGGTGGCCCCGCTCGTCGGGGCGGTGGTCGGCGCGCTGATCCACAGGTACGTGTTCGCCTCCCCGCCCGAAGAGAAGAAGACCACCGCTTGAGGTCAGGTGTGCCAAAGGTAGTCGGCAGTGCCCCACCCCCGCCGTGGAACTG
>JANNVG010000576.1:0-5330 GCA_031414395.1 Fimbriiglobus sp. | reverse complement strand
CGGCGCGCCCGGCGCCCCGGGGGGTGTTGGGGTGGGCCTGGGTCCGGGGGACCACCGGTCGCGCCGTTCGCCAAGTCACTTCCGCTCGGCCAGTTGCTCGAAGTACAGCTTGATGACGCGGGCGTAGTCGTCGCCGTACTTGGCCTTCAGCTCCTGGGTGATCTTCGACTTCACGTCGCCGGGCAGCTCGCCCCACGACTTGCCCAGGTTCTCCACCACGACGCTCGGCACCTCGCCCGACACGCCCCCGCCGCCGTTGCCCGGCGCGCCGCCCTTCCCGTTCCCCGGCTTGCCGTCCTTCGCCTGCCCGTCGCCCTGGCCCTCGCCTTGCCCCTGGCCCTTCGCCAACTGGTCGGACGCCTTCTTCAGGTCGCCGGCCGCCTTGCCCGCGGCGTCGGCCGCTCCCTTGCCGTCGCCCTTGTTCAGCCCCTCCTCCGCCTTCTGCATCTGCTTGGCGGCGCCCTTCACGGCGTCGTCGCTCGGCTTGGCGTTCGGGTCGGGTTTGGCGTTCGGGTCGGGCTGCTGGTTGCTGCCGCGGGCGGCGCGGGCGGCGTCCTCCAGCTTCTTCTCGGCCTCCTGACGGGCCTTCGACGCCTCGCCCGCCTGCCCGTTCTTGCCGGCGCGCTCGGCCTGCTCCATCTGCTTGGCGGCGGCGCGGGCGGCGTCGGCGGCGTCGCCCATGTTCTTGGCGGCGGGGGAATCCTTGCCCGCCTCCTTCGCCGCTTGGTCCGATTTGTCGGCCAACTTCTCCGCGTCGGATTTTAACTCGCCTTGCCGGGCCTGCTGCCGCGCCGCCACCGCCGACGGGTCGGCCTCGCCCCCCTGCTTGTTCAACCCCTCCTGCCGCTTGGCCAACTCCTCGGCCTTCGCCTTCAGCTCGGGGTTCTGTGCGGCTCTGGCCGCACCACGCAGCTTCTGGGCGGCGTCCTCACCGGACTTCTGCCCCTCGGCCGGGTCGCCCGCCTTCAGTTGGTTCGCCGCTTTGTCGGCCGCCTTCGCCCCGCCGTCGGCCGGCTCGCCCGACGGGTCGCCCTCGCCCTTCGCCTGCTCGGCCAACTCGCCCGCCTTCGTGGCGATGTCGGCCTGCTCCTTCGCGCGGTCGCCGAGCGGGTCGCCGGCCGTCGGCATCATCGGCTCGCCCTTGCCCTGCTTCTCGGCCGCCTTCGCCACGTCGTCGCGGAGTTGCCGCTGCTGCTTGGCCAGGTCGCGGGCCTTCTCGGCGTCCTTCTCGGTGGGCAGCGTGTTGGCCGGGTCGGTCGCGTCGGCCGGGTCGCTGTTGGTCGGCTCGGGCAGCTTGTCGGCGGCGGCGCGGTCGCCCTTCTTCTTCACCGCGTCGGCCAGCTTGCGGGCGGCGTCGGCGGCGTCCTGTTGGGCGGCACGGGCCTTGTCCGGCTCGGGCGTCTTGGCCAGCTTGTCGAGGGCGTCTTGAAGCTTCTTCTTGGCGGCCTGGGCTTCGCCGGTGCGGGTGTCATTCAGTTCGGCGAGGTCGCGTTCGGCCTGCCGCTGCGCGTCACGGCTGCGGGTCAGGTCGGCCCGCGTGCCCTCCGCCTGCTTCGCCTTCTCGGTCTCGGCGGCGCGGTTCTTCGCCAGCCGCTCCAGCTTCTGTTCGGGCGACTCCCCGCCCAGCCGCTCGGCCAGCTTGTCGAGCGCGTCGGCCGCGGCCTCCCCCTTCTTCTTCAACTCGTCCACGTCCGGCGTCGGCTTCTGCGCCGCCTTGTCGGCGGCCTTGGCCGCGTCTTGCGCGTCGGCGAGCGGGCCGGCGGCGTCGGGCGCCTTCAGCTTCTGCACCTCTTTGGACAACTCCTGCTGCTGCCGCTGGAGGCGCTGCAACTCGTCGGGCGCTTTGGCCTTGTCCAGGTTCTTCGTCAGGTCGCGTTGAAGGCGTGCCAACTCCGACGCCTTCTCGTCGGTCGGCGTCTTGCCCTCCAGCGCTTCGCCTAGGCGGTCCATCTGCCGCTTGGTCTGCTCTTGCGAAGCGGGGATGTCTTGCGGCAGCCCGCCCTTCAGGTCGTCGGCTGCGTTCTGGCCGGTGGTGGCGGCCTTGTCGCGGCGGTTCTCCGCGCCGGGGGTGTCGAGGTCTTTGAGCTTCTGAACGAGTTCGTCCTGCTTCTCGGCCTGCTGTTGAAGCTTTTTCGCCAGTTCGTCGCGGGTGGCGGCGGCGTCCGGGTTGTTCTTGACGGCGTCGGCCGCCTTCTTCGCGTCGTCGGCCAACTGCTCCTGCGCGGTGCGGAGTTTGTCGAGTTCCTTCTTGGCGGCGTCACGGCGCTGCTGGTTCGACGGCGTCTTTTCGGCCAACTGTGAGAGTGCGTCCGCGGCCTTCTTCTGCGCGTCGGCGGCGTCGGCCGGCGACTTCTGCAACTGCTCGCCCGCGGTCACGGCACCCATCTGCGCGTCCCGCTTCAGCTTCTCCAACTCGTCCGCCTTCGGCGGCAACTGCAACCGCCCGGTCGCCTTCTCGATGGCCTTCTGCTCGGCGGCGAGCTTGTCCTTCTCGGCCGGCGTGGGGTTGCCCTTGGCGGCGTCGGCACTGCGGCGGTTCAGGTCTTCTTGCCACTTCTTCAGTTGTTCGGCGGCGGCCTTCGGGTCGCCGCGGTCCTTCGCCCGCTTGCTCATCTCCTCGGCCAGCCGGTCGAGTTCGCGGGCAGCCTTCTCTTGTGCGGTCATGGCGTCGGCCGTCTTCTCCTTGGCCAGCAGCCCCTCGGCGTCGTCGAACGGCTTCTTGTCGAGCGGGTTGTCGCCGGCCTTCTGGCCCAGCTTGTCCGCCTGCTCGTTCAGCTTCTTCTGCTCCTTCGCCAGTTCGCCGTTCTGCTGCCGGCGGGCGGCTTCCCGGCTCTTCTCGACGGCCGCGTCGTTCTCCCGCACGCGGCTGGCCAGCTCTTGCGCCTGCTTGCCGATCTCGTCGCCCCGCTGCTTCTCCGCCTCCTTGCTCACCTTCTTCAGTGCCTCACTCTCCTCTTGCAGTTTCTTGAACCGCTCGTTCAATTCCTTTTGCTGCTCGGCCAACTCCTTCCGCTTCTCCGCGTCGGCCGTCTTCGCCTCCTCGCCGATCTGCTTCTGATCCTTCGCCAGTTCGTCCAGCTTCGACCGATCCAGCCGGTTGGCGGCGATGTCGTCGTTCTGCTTCTTCAGCTTCTGCAACTGCTCGGCGGCGTCGGCCAACTGCTTCTGGGCGGTCTTCAGGCTGTCGTCGCGGGCGTCCGCCTTGGGGTCGGTGCCGGCCTTTCGCAGTTCGTCCTCGGCGGTGGCCAACGGGTCGTTCGCCACCTTGCGGGCGGCTTCGGCCAGCGGCACCAACTCGGGCGTGCGGCCGGCGTCACCGGCCAGGTCTTCGAGCATCCGCGCCGCCTGCTGCGCCTGCTCGCGGGCGGCAGCCGCTTCGCCGGCTTGCGCGGGCGTGAGCATCGGCTTACCCTCGGCCGCCTTCTTCAAGTCGTCGGTCGTCTTCTTCGCCTCGGCCACTTTCGCGGCGGCGGCGTCCAGCTTCTTCCGCAGCCCTTCCTGCTGGGCGATGATGTCCTGCTCGCTGAGCGGGCGTGCGTTCTCTACCACCCGCACCAGCGCCCACCCGCTCGGCGGGAATGTCGTCTCATTCGGCTTCAGCCCGAGTTCGGGGATCGACCGCGTGTCCGTCGCCCGCAGCCGCACGCGGATGGTGTCGCCCAGCGCCGCCTTCCCGCCCAGGCTCACCGTCACCTTGCCTTCCGCCCGCTTGTCGCCCGGCGTCAGTTTCAGCACTTCGGAGGTGAACGCATCGCCGACGGCGGGGGCGTAGTCGAAGTACACCTCGCCAATTCCCACGTCGTCGCTCACGGCCACGTCGAACGTCAACTGCGTGTCCTTCTTCACCTCCCGCAGCTCGGTCGGCACGCCCGCGGCACGGTCGAACTTGGGCGGCTGGTCGGCGTCGGCCTCCACCGCAACGGGCACGTCGGTCCGCACCTTCTTGTCGGCGAACAGGGTGAACCGCACGCTGCCGTTGGTCGGGCACGGCACCCGCAGACCCACCGTGCGGCGGTCGTCGCTGAACGTCATCGCGCGGGTCAGGTCGATACCCCCCTGGTCGGCCTTCAGGTCGCCCGCCCGCCACTCCACATGCACGTCGGCCGGCTCGCGGGTCAGCCGCAGTTCGAACTTGGCCGTGCCGTGTTGAAGCGTCTTCACCTGCCCCCACTTCTGTTCCGCGTCCGGCAGGTTGGCGTACTTCGGGAACGTCACGGTGATCTTGCTCCGTGCCTCGTCGATCTCCACCGGGTCGACGACCGACACGCCGAACCACTCGCTCTTCAGGTCGCCGCACTCCACGCGGTACTCGAACTCGGCGTCCACTTTCGGGCGGGTGACGGTGAACGCCGCCTTGTCGTCGCCGCTCATCGGCAGTCGCCGCTCCTCGCTGTTGCCCACCACCCGGTACACCAGCGTGGCCGTCGTGGGCATTTCGCCCTCCGGCTTCGTCCGCTCCAGGTACGCCGACAGCGTGACCGGCTCGCCCCGCTTCACGATCGGGTTGCCGCTCGTGACGGTGAGCGCGTACGGCACTTCCACCGGCGGCACGTACCACGGCAGCACCAGCCGCCGCACTCGCTCGGTGGCCCCGCGGAAGGCGAACAGCGGGGTGATGGCGATCAGCCCGACGACCACCGCGCCGCCGGCCAGCCGCAGGCTGAACCCGGTCGGCGCCACCTTGCCGAAGTCCATCTTCTTCGCCCGCTTCTCCGTCTCGGCGGCCAGCAGCTTGATCATCCCCCGCGACCCGTTGCCCGGCTCGGCGTGCTCGCTCAACTCCACCAGCGTGCGGAGCCGTTCGGCCAGGTTGGGGAACTCGCGCTCGATGGCGGCGGCCAGTTCGGCCTGCGGGATGTCGCCCCGCAGCCGGCGGACGACGAGCAGCCAGCCGAGCAGCACGGCGACGAGCAGCCAGCCGCCGAGGAGCAGCCCGCGGGCGAGGCCGGACAGGTCGAAGCACACGTCCAGCCCGACGGCAACAAGTGGAATGGCGAACGTGACGGCGGCGAACCAACTGGCCCCGCGGAGCACCCGCAGTCGCCGGACCTCGGCGGCCACGTCGTCCAGCTTCTCTTCCAGGGCCACGGGCAGTGGGACGGCGGGCATGGCGGGGTCCGGTCGAGGCGGAACAGCACCCTGCCAGTGTAAACCATCCGCGGCGGGAAGTCTGCCCGTCGTTACGAGATCTGTCAGGCCCCATTAGAAATGTCCGCTGTTTGTCCCCATTAGAAATGTCCGCTTTTGGGGTGGCCCGACTTCACCCAATCGCTTTCTTCCGCCACGGGTGATCCGCCGCCGGCTTCCGTTGACCTGACCCCGCCTTCGAC
>JANNVG010000575.1:0-3025 GCA_031414395.1 Fimbriiglobus sp. | reverse complement strand
GTGGGCGGCATCCTCGGCGGGACGCTGTTCGGGCTACTGGTCGCAGTCGCGGTCGGGTTCGGCAAGCCGCAACCGGATTCCGCCGCGCTGCCGGGCACGGGGCAACTCGGCCTCGGGTTCCTGGGCGTGACGGAGGCGAACGCGCCGGCGAACATGACCGGGCTGCCCGAAAGCACGCCGATGGGCCGCAAGCCGGTGGCGTACCTCCTGCCGTTCGAGATCGTGTCCGTCCACTTGCTCGTCGTGCTGGTCGGAGCCGCTTACCTTGCACGCGCGAAACGGCGGGTGAAACCATGACCGACGTGGGGCAGATCGGGCTGACGCCGTTCCTGATCCTGGGCGCGTTCCTGTTCGCGTGCGGCGTCGTGTGCATCGCCACGAAGCGGAACGCGATCGGCGTGCTGATGGGCGTGGAACTGGTGCTGAACGCGGCGAACGTGAACTTCGTGGCGTTCGCGCGGTTCAACACGGCCTTCCGGCTGGAAGGGCAGGTGTTCGCGCTGATGGTCGTGGTGCTGGCGGCGGCGGAAGCGGCCGTGGCGCTGGCGATCATCCTGAACTTTTACAACAACCACGCCACCGTGGACGTGGACAAGGCCGACGAACTTCGCGGATAGCGTCGAACAGTTCCAGAGTTCCAGAGTTCCAGAGTTCCAGACCGTCCGCTGTCTGGGTTTGGACGTTGGAACTCTGGAACTCTGAAACTCTGGAACTGGTTGCATGTTCACCGACACGCCGGGCCGCCTGTACGTCGTCGCCACGCTGCTGCCGCTGGCCGCGTTCGTGCTGCTGCTGACCGCCGGCGGCCTGCGCTGCCTGTGTCGCGGGGCGCGCGGCGGGCTGGCGGCGGTGGTGTACAAGTTGCTCGGCGGCGACAAGCCGCTGAAGGGCGGGGCGTACTTCGCCACACTCGTGATGGCCGCCGTCGCCGCGATCAGCGTCTACGCGCTGGTGCTGTTCCTCGGCGACGCGAACAACCCGTCCCTTTCGGCGGAGCAACGCGCCGCACGCTGGGCGGAGCGCACCGACTGGGTGCGCATCGGTCCGATCGACACCGCGCCGCCGGCCGTGTGGGAGAAGCGGACCGACCCCGACCGGCCCATTCCGAAAACCGCGCTCGCCCTGGAACTCGGGTACAAGATCGACCACCTGACGGCGGTGATCTTCGCCATGGTCGCGGTCATCGCCACCGGCATCTTCCTGTTCTCGATCGGGTACATGAAGGACGAGACGCAGGGTATCGTTGAGGATCACGAGGTCCGAAACCCCACCCCCCAACCCCCTCCCCGCAGCGGAGAGGGGGAGGAACAGCCGGCCCCCCCTTCCCTGGGAGGGAAGGGGGATGGGGGGTTAGGTTCTTCGCACTCGCACAGGCGCGGCCGGTTCGGGCGGTTCTTCCTGTACCTGTCGTTGTTCTGCTTCTCGATGTTCAACCTCGTCATCGCCGACAACCTGTTCCAGGTGTTCGTGAGTTGGGAACTGGTCGGCCTCTGCTCGTTCTTCCTCATCGGGTTTTACACGGAGAAGCCGAGTGCCGGGAACGCGGCGAACAAGGCGTTCATCGTCAACCGCGTCGGCGACGCCGGGTTACTCGTCGGCATCGCCGTCGCCTTCACCACGTTCGGCACGCTGAACATCGCCGAACTGAACGAGAACTTTTCACACGGCCACCCGCACGGCATCAGCCACGAGCTATGGGTGCTGCTCGGTCTCGGCATCTTTTTTGGAGCGGTAGGGAAGTCGGCACAAGTGCCGCTACAGACGTGGCTGCCCGACGCGATGGAAGGGCCGACGCCGGTGTCCGCGCTCATCCACGCGGCGACGATGGTGGCGTCCGGCGTGTACCTCGTCGGCCGGTGCTTCCCTATTTTCTCCCCGGAGGTGCTGCTCGTCATCGCCTACGTCGGGCTGGTGACACTGTTCCTGAGCGCGACCGTGGCACTGGTGGCGACCGACATCAAGCGGGTCTTGGCGTTCAGCACCGCCAGCCAGCTCGGGTACATGATGCTGGCGATGGGCGTCGGCGGGTGGACGGCCGGGCTGTTTCATTTGCTCACGCACGCCTTTTTTAAGGCCCTGCTGTTCCTCGGGGCCGGCAGCGTGATTCACGGCCTGCACCACCAGCAAGACCTGCGGCGGATGGGCGGGCTTCGGAAAACCATGCCGGTGACGGCGTACACCATGCTCGTCGGCGTGCTGGCGATTGCGGGCACGCCGTTCCTCTCCGGCTGGTACAGCAAAGACGCGATCCTGGCCGACGCGTTCGGCTTCAGCCTCGCCAACCCGTCGCACTTCCTCCTCTTCTTGGTGCCACTGCTGACCGCCGGGCTGACCGCCTTCTACATGTTCCGCCTCTGGTTCCTGGCGTTCGCCGGCACGAGTCGGGATTCGCACGCCCACCCGCACGAGTCGCCCCGCGTGATGACTCTGCCGCTACTCGTGCTGGCCGTGTGCAGCGTGGGCGTGGCCTGGGGCTGGCCGGTGTGGGAGGCGGAGGCAAGCGTACTCGGAAAAACACTAGCGGAAGGTGCCCCGCACGGGCACACCACGAACGGCGATCAGGCGCACAAGCTGGCCCACGAGAACCACCTGTGGGCCGGCGGGCTGGCACTGCTGACGGCTGCCGCCGGTGCGGGCTATGCGTGGGTGCGATACGGCAAACAGCCGCCGACCGCCGACCAACTCCTCGAACCGACCGGCGTGCTGGCGAACCGCTGGTACTTCGACGCCGTGTACGACTGGCTGTTCGTCCGCCGCACCGTGCAACTGGCCGAGTTCACCGCCACGAGCGACCGCACCAGCCCGGAACAGCCGACGAAACGGCCCGTCACGCTCGACGGCGTGCTGACCAACGTGGCCGAGTGGGTGCGGGACACCGGACAACTGTTGAGGAACATCCAGTCCGGCCGTGTGCGGGCCTACGTGCTGGTGATGGGCTTGACCGTGCTGATCCTGCTCGGGATGCTGTTCGCTTTCGTTCGTTAACACGAGCCGCGACCGCGAGGGAGCGGGATCTCCCACCCGC
>JANNVG010000574.1:0-5493 GCA_031414395.1 Fimbriiglobus sp. | reverse complement strand
GTCGAAGGCGGGGTCAGGTCAACGGAAGCCGGCGGCGGATCACCCGTGGCGGAAGAAAGCGATTGGGTGAAGTCGGGCCACCCCAAAAGCGGACATTTCTAATGGGGACAAACAGCGGACATTTCTAATGGGGCCTGACAGTCACCCTGGATTCTTGTTGCTTCAATGGTGGCGTGTTGGGTAAAGTCATCATTCCTGCCGATGAGACGTTTCTGTCTCCTGCCGAGAAGTCGCCCGAACCCGCCGAATTGCCGTCCCACCCGCCATCCCCCGGCACGACCACAGATCGGCCGCCACGGGTTGTGTCATGCCCCAGCGTTTCGCCCTCGCAACGGTCCTCGTACTCACCGCCTGCGCGTCGGCCCCTGCTGACGGGCCGACGGCGGAGCAGGTCGAGTTCTTCGAGAACAAGGTCCGTCCGGTCCTGTCCGACCGCTGCTACTCCTGCCACAGCCAGTCGGCCAAGAAGTTGAAGGGCGGCCTGACCCTCGACAGCCGCGATGCGGTCCTCAAAGGGGGTGACAGCGGTGCTGCGGTGGTGCCGGGCAAACCCGCGACAAGTCTGCTGCTCAAGGCGGTGAAGTACGACGGGCTGGAGATGCCGCCGACCGGGAAACTGCCCGCCGACGAGGTGGCGACCCTGACGAAGTGGATCGAGATGGGCGCGCCGTGGCCGGCGACCACCGTCAAGCCTGTCGTGAAGGCCGAAGCCAGCGTGCTGACGCCCGAGCGGCTCAACCACTGGGCGTTTCAACCACTCAAGGCGACCGACCCGCCGGCCCCGACGGAGGCCGACCGCAAGCGTCACCCGATCGACCGGTTCGTGCTCGCGTCTCTCACGGCGAATGGGTTGAAGCCATCCCTGTCCGCCGACCGCCGAACGCTGATCCGACGCGCCACCCTCGACCTGCTCGGCCTGCCGCCGACGCCGGACGAGGTGGAGGCCTTCGCGGCCGACGAATCGGCCGACGCGTTCGAGAAGCTGATTGACAAATTGCTCGCCAGCCCACACTACGGCGAGCGGTGGGGACGGCACTGGCTCGACGTGGCCCGGCACAGCGACGGCCACGGTAGCTCTCTCGACCCGGACCCGCTCCCCGAAGCGTGGCGGTACCGCGACTGGGTGGTCAAGGCGTTCAACGACGACCTGCCGTATGACCAGTTCGTGAAGTGCCAGATTGCCGGCGACCTGATCGGCGACGGGCGGGAGACGGCGGTGGCCACCGGGTTCCTCGCCGTCGGCCCGAGGTACATCTCCGACGGCGGCGACCCGGTGAGCGAGGCGAAGGCGAAGGCCGAGACCCTGGACGACCGCGTGGACACCGTTACCCGCGGTTTCCTCGCCCTCACAGTCAGCTGCGCCCGCTGCCACGACCACATGTTCGACCCGATCCCGCAGGGCGAGTACTACGCGCTCGCGGGGGTGTTCAACAACACGAAGACGGCGGACCGTGTCGTCGCTTCGCCGGAAGAGCAGAAGCGGGCGGCCGAACACAAGCAGGCGCTCGACGCGGCGAACGCGGAGTTGAAGAAACTGCCGAAGGACGCCGACGGTGAGAAGCGGAAGCCACTCGAAGCGGAGGTGGCCCGGCTGAAGGCGACCGCCCCGCCCCCTCCCGCTCGCATCCACGCGGCGTCGGACGCCGGGTCAGCGGACATGCCGCTCGCCCTCCGCGGCGACCCGCGGAAGCCAGGGCCGGTCGTCCCGCGGCGGTTCCTGACCGCCCTCGCCGGGGCGAACCCGCCCGCCTGGACGAAGGGGAGCGGGCGACTGCAACTGGCCGAGGCGATCGTCAGCCCGACCAACCCGCTGACGGCACGGGTCATGGTCAACCGCGTGTGGCAGCACCACTTCGGCCGCCCACTGGTCGCCACCCCGAGCAACTTCGGCCTGCTGGGGGAGAAGCCGAGCCACCCCGAGTTGCTCGACTGGCTGGCGAGTCACTTCATCGCCGACGGCTGGTCCGTCAAGAAGTTGCACCGACAGATCATGCTCTCGGACACCTACCGCCAGAGCAGCAAGTACGACGCGGCCAGTTTCAAGCTCGACGGCGACAACCGCTACCTGTGGCGGATGACACCGCGGCGGTTGGAGGTGGAGGCGTGGCGGGACAGCGTGCTCGCGGTTACAGGCGAACTCGACGGCGCGGTCGGCGGGGCGTCCGTCCGCGACATCCTCGGGAGCCAGCGCCGCACCCTGTACGCCGCCGTCAGCCGCAACGGGGACAAACTGCCGGCGGACGAGTTCCTGCGGCTGTTCGACTTCCCCTCCGCACGGGCCACCGTTTCCGAACGGACCTCGAGTACCGTGCCGCAACAGTCGCTGTTCCTGCTGAACAGCCCGTTCATGATCGCCCGCGGGAAAGCGTTCGCCGCGCGGCTGACGAAAGAAGCGAAGACCGCCGACGCCCGGATCGACCGCGCGTACGCCCTGCTGTACGGCCGCCCGGCGACCGCCGACGAGCGGCAGGTGGCGAAGGCGTTTCTGGCCGACGGGGCGGAAGCCGAGACGTGGCCCCGGTACGCCCAGGCACTGCTCGGTTCTTACGAGTTCATGCAAACCCGCTGAGTGGAGGCGTCCGATGTCGTTCCGCGCTCACGAGTCGGCCGTCCGTGCGGCCCTCGCCGCCCCGTCCCGGCGGCAGTTCCTGCACCGCCTCGGCGCGGGGTTCGGCACCCTCGGCCTGTCGGCCGTGCTGGCCGACGCCGGCCGGTTGGCGGCCGACACGCCCACCTCCGTCTCGCCGCTCGCCGCCAAGCCACCGCACTTCGCGGCGAAGGCGAAACGGGTCATCCAGTTGTTCATGCCGGGCGGCCCGTCGCAGGTGGACACGTTCGACTACAAGCCCGCCCTGGCGAAGAACGCCGGCGAGCGGCCGGCGCTCGTGGACCGCAAGTCGTTGCGGAACACGAAGGGCGGGCTGATGCCGTCGCCGTTCGGGTTCAAGCAGTACGGCAAGTGCGAGAAGTGGGTAAGCGACATCTTCCCGAAGGTGGCGGGTTGCGTGGACGACATCTGCTTCGTTCACTCGATGCACACAGACCTGCCGGAACACGCCAGCGCGATCCTGATGATGAACCTCGGGCACCTCCAGCCGACCCGCCCGAGCATGGGTTCGTGGCTGGTGTACGGGCTGGGGTCGGAGAACAAGAACCTGCCCGGGTTCATCGCCATGTCCCCGCGGGCGCAGCCGCGGGGCACGCTCGCCAACTGGGGCAGTTCGTTCCTGCCCGGGGCGTACGCCGGCACCTATGTGAACATCGCCGAGATGAAGCCGGACGCCGCGGTCGGCCACCTCCGCAACCCGGTGCTGAAACCGGACGCCCAGCGGCGGCAGGCCGACCTGCTGGCCCGCCTGAACGGGCTGCACCTCCAGCGGTCGGAGCAGGACGCCCAGTTGGAAGCCGCCATCGACTCGATGGGGATGGCTTTCAAGATGCAGACGGCCGTGCCGGAGGTTTTCGACACGGCCAAGGAGACGAAGGAAACCCTGGAGCTGTACGGCCCCGGCGAGTTCGCCAAAGGCTGTCTGCTGGCCCGGCGGTTGGTCGAACAGGGCGTGCGGGTGGTCCAACTGTCCCACTCCATCGACGGGTACGACATCGCCTGGGACACCGGGCACGACGACATCGTGAAGGGGCACGCGGTGCTCGCGAAGGCGTGCGACCAGGGGATCGCGGCGTTGCTCACCGACCTGAAGGCCCGCGGGCTGCTGGACGAGACGCTCGTCCTTTGGGGCGGGGAGTTCGGTCGCGCCCCGACCTCCGAGGGGGCGAAGGGGCGGGACCACGACCACTACGGGTTCACGGTGTGGATGGCCGGCGGGGGGGTGAAGGCGGGCACGAGCTACGGGGCGACCGACGAGTTCGGCCTGACGGCGGTGGAGGACAAGGTTCACGTCCGCGACCTGCACGCCACCGTCCTGCACCTGATGGGCCTCGACCACGAGAAGCTCACCTACCGCTACAGCGGCCGCGACTACCGCCTGACCGACTTGGCCGGCACCGTTGTGAAAGGGGTGCTGAAGTGACCGGCCGGCCCGCCCAGATCCCGCAAGTGTAAGGGCCGGCCGGTGTCTGCTGCGACCGAATCACCTATCGCCCCCGACACCCCAGCTCAACCACATCCGGAGTCGTCATGCCGCCGGCCTCTCCCCGTCCGATGCACTGGTCTCGCGGTGCCCTGTGCGTGGCACTCCTGTTCGCGTCCGCGGTCGCGGCCCGCGGGGAGACGTACTACATCAGCCAGTCCGCCGGGAACGACGACTGGACCGGCAAGGCGGAGAAGCCCGACGGCAAGAGCGGCCCGTGGAAGACGTTCGCGCGGGCGTCCAAGGAGACCTTCGCGGCCGGGGACAAGATCCTGTTGAAGGGCGGTGACACCTGGACCGAAGAACTCCGCCCGCTCGGGAACGGGACGGCGGCCAAACCGATCATGATCGGCTCCTACGGCGACGCGGACAAGAGGCCGGTCATCGACCGCGAGGACTTCCAGAAGGACCGGATCGGCATCCACCTCGTCGATCAGGAGGGGTTCAAGATCGTCGGCGTCGAGTTCAAGCGCTGCCAGACGGGCATCTACAGCGAATACTCCGCCGGGACGACCGACCACAAGTACCTGTGGGTCGAGAACTGCTACTTCCACGACTCGCTCCTCTACCAGCCGTACCAGGACTACCCCAAGCACCGGATCGGCCTCGGCATCTGCCTCTTCTCCCACGAGACCAAGGACAAGATCGTCGCCTCCGACATCACCGTGACGAAGTGCGAGTTCCGCAAGCTGGCGTCCGGCATCTGGACCAACAGCCCGGACAACTTCAACAAGAACAAGGGGAACATCTACAACTTCGGCAACTTCGTGGTCGAGGACTGCCTGTTCGAACAGGGCTCCCAGTGGCAACTGGGCATGCGGGGGGTGGACGGCGGGGCGGGGCGGCGGTGCGTGACGCACGACATCGGGCGGGACTTCCGCGCGTTCAACGGGGTGGCCGGGGCGATGTTCCACCGGTGCAAGAACTGGGTGTTCGAGGAGAGCGAGTGGGGGTACGTGTCCATCGGGCTGGGCAGCGGGGACGGGCAGGCGTTCGACTTCGAGTCGAACTGCGACCACATGACCATGCGGAACTGCCTGCTGCACGACACCGACGGGGCGGCCGTGCTGCTCTGCTGCAACGCGTCCGGGCCGGAGGCGCACAAAGACCTGCTGATGGAGAACTGCGTGCTGAACGGCAAGTGCAAGCGGCCGATCCGCCCGAACAACCGCTGCGAGATCTTCAACACCACCGACTGGAGCGAGGCGAAGTGGAAGGACTGCCGGTTCTACGTGACGAAGGGGAATGTGCTCATGCACGTGGCCGACCCGGAGAAGGAGAAGCGGTCGGCGTTCGAGAACTGCGTGGTGCGGAAGTTGAGCGACGCCTGCACTTCGCCCAACCTGGCGGTGAAGGCGACGTACACCGCTTCGACGGAGGCGGTCGGCTTCGAGGCGGGCAC
>JANNVG010000573.1:0-5179 GCA_031414395.1 Fimbriiglobus sp. | reverse complement strand
GGGCAGACGGGGTTGGGCAACTTCATGGCCACCTCGCTGTACGAGGACCGGGCCGAGTCACACTTCACCGCCCGCACGCACCGCAGCTCGGACGGGAAGGTGGACACGAACATCACCACCACCGACGTGCCCGTGCCCGGCGGCGTGGACGTGCCCGAGCCGGCCACCCTGGCGCTGGCCGGCCTCGGCCTGCCGCTCCTCGGTCTGGCCTTCCGCCGCAAGAAGGCCGTCGCCGCGGTCTGATGACAGGCCGGTTGCTGTCGCCGGCCTCTGTGAGGCCGGTCGGACCGGGGTCACAGACCCCGGCTACAGAATGACGAAGGCGGGGCGGACGCAGTTGTGATTGACACGGCAGGGTGGGTGGTCTATCCCCCACCCGACGACGACGAACCGGGGCCGACGACGGAGGGAACGGCGAAGGCCCCACACGCGACCGGCGCACCCGTCCCGGTGCCCGGACGACACCTGAGATGTCGCCTTATCAAGGAGGGAGACTGTATGACCCGTGGGACAAGCATCACTCGCCTGATGGCGACCGCCGTGGCGGTCGCGGCCCTGGCCGGCGGATCGGCCCAGGCCGGCCTGCTGCCGACGAGCGTGACGGTGTTTCCGGAGGCGGGCAACTACCGCTGGCAGTACGCCATCGTGCTGCCGACGGACATGAAACTGCAGTCCGGCAACTACTTCACCATCTACGACTTCGCCGGGCTGGTGGACGGCACGGTGGTGCCGCCGGACGCCAACTGGTCGGCCGTCGTGCAGAACGTGGGCGTCACCCCCGTGCTGCTCAACCCGACCGACAACCCGAGCGTCCCCAACCTGGTGTTCACGTACAACGGGCCGACCATCCCGGCCGGGCAGATCGGCCTGGGCAACTTCATGGCCACGTCCACCTTCGGCGAGACGACGGAAGTGAGCTTCACCGCCGAGACGAACCGCACGTCGGACGGGCTGAAGGACAGCAACATCACCACGACTGACGCGCCGACCGGCAGCGTCATCGAGAACCCGATCCCCGAGCCGGCCACCCTGCTGCTCGCCGGCCTCGGCCTGCCGCTGCTCGGACTGGCCCGCCTCCGCAAGAAGAAGTCCTAGTGGTCCACTCGCTCCGCGAGCGGGAACCCGCTCGCAGGGCAAGCCGAACACACCCGCCGACCCGCCCACTTGGGCGGGTCGGTGTCGTTTCCGGGAGCACCTGACAGTGGGGCTGTCGCGGAGGTGGCGCGCACCTCGGAGGCTGTCGCGGCAAGCGGTCTGGCCCGCCCACGGCAGGGCGGCGACATTGTTGCCGCCCGCTCCGCAGCGGGTGGTTCGCCCGCTCACTTCTCCTTCTTCTCCTCCTTCACCCGCTCGTAACCCCATGCCATACCGGGAATGTAGCCCCTCTCTTTACTCTTCTCGTCGATGTCGCGGAACGTCAGGCCGGTGTCGGTGAGCTTGATGATCTCCCAGACGAAGGTTCCCCCTTCCTCCTTGTCTTTGTCGGGCTTGAGGGTCTCTGTCAGCTTCTTGTCCTTGAGCGTGTAGGTGCCCTCAGACAGCTTCACCGCCCGCGTCAGGTCGGTCGCCGGCGCGCTCAGTACCGTCACTTTCCCGTCTTTGGTGTACTCGGCGATGCGGACGTTCTCGACCTTCTCGATCAACCCCGGAACTTTGGTCTTCCACCGACCGACCAGTTTGGCGGTATCCACGCTGGTGTCCTTGTCGTCCGTCGTCACTCGCACATACTCACGCAACCCGTCGTGGTTGATGTCGAGGTCGTCCGGCAGTTTCAGGTGCAACTCGGTGTCGGTCAACTTGACGACCTCGATTGTCCAAGTCTGCGGTTTGGCGTCCGGGGTCGGCTTCGATTTACCTCCCCACTTCTCCGGCCATTCGTAGGTCTTCATCGTCAACTCCACCTTCGAGCCATCAACCTTGTAGGTTCCTGCCCCCCGTAACGCCCCGCTGGCCAAGTCATCCGGCTGGGCGTGGGTGAGGTTCGCCTCGCCCTTCTTGGTGAACTCGTACACATCCAGCAGAGGGAAGGGGATGATGGGGAAGAGCTTCTTCGATTTCCACTCCCCGACCAGTTTGGCCGGGTCGATCTTCTCGGCCTTCTTTTCGTCCTTGTTGTCTTCGGCAAGCAGCGGGGCGATGGTGAGTACCCCTACGGCCAGAGCCAGGAACAGGTGGCGCATGGGAAGTCCTCGGCGGATCGGGTGATCCGAACACGAAAATTCGAGCAACTTCCCTGCCGGCGGACGTGACGAATGTGGATTGGGCGATTGGTGGCGTTCCCTGTCGTTTCGCGGCAAGCCATGTTCGCTCACCGGAAATAGTCCGTGCTGCCGGCCGTGTCGCGCTCGACCACCGGGATGCGCTGCTCGCCCAGGATCTCGTTCACCACACTCGCCGCGGTCTTCTTCCGCAACCGGCTCTCCGGTCGCAGGATGACGCGGTGCGCCAGCACCGGCTGGGCCATCCGCTTCACGTCGTCCGGCGTCACGAAATCCCGCCCGCTGATCGCCGCCAAAGACTGCGCCGTGCGGAACAGCGCGATCGACGCCCGCGGGCTGCCGCCGAGTAACAGGTCTTCGTGTTCGCGGCTGCCGTGGACGATCTCCAGCACGAACTTCTTGATCTTCTCGTCCACGTGCACGCTGCGGATGGCCTCCTGGCAGTTGATGATCTCGGCGGCCGAGACCACCGGCTGCAGGTCGTCGATCGGGTGGCCGTATTGCAGCTTGGTGAGCATCATGGATTCCTCCTCGAAGCTCGGATAACCCAAACTGAGCCGGATCAGGAAGCGGTCGAGCTGGGCCTCCGGCAGCGGGAAGGTGCCCTCCTGATCGATCGGGTTCTGAGTGGCGACCACCAGGAACGGCGGCTTCAGCACGTAGGTCTGGCCGTCCACGCTCACCCGCCGCTCGCCCATCGCTTCGAGCAGGGCGGCTTGCGTTCGGGGCGTCGCCCGGTTGATCTCGTCCACCAGAATGGTTTGCGCGAACACCGGGCCGGGGCGGAACTCGAACTCGGTCGTCTTCTGGTTGAAGATGCTCACCCCGGTCACGTCCGACGGCAGCAGGTCGGGGGTGCATTGCAGCCGCTTGAAGGTACACCCGACACTGCGGGCGAGGGCGCGGGCGAACATGGTCTTGGCCACGCCGGGCACGTCTTCGAGCAGGATGTGCCCCTCGCACATGTACGCCGACAGCGCCAGGGCCAGTTGCGCCCGCTTGCCGATGATCACCTTCTCCATGTTGGCGACGACCTTCGCCGCCGTGCCCGCCACGTCGATTTCCATGCCCGGCTCACTGAGGAAAGGGGTGCGGTCAGGATAGGAACGCGACGCGGGGAAGGCCGACGGCGGGGAGTGCGTCCGGTGCCGCGGGCACGCCCCGCCGTCAGCCGAGGCGGGCGAGTTCGATCCGGTCGATCCACACGTCCGCGGCGGCCGGATGGACGAGGACGAACTCGCACTCGCGGATGTTGATAGGCAGCGTCACCCGGCAAGTGCGCCGGAAGTCCGCCCCGTCGTCGGACCCTTCCGAGGGGACGGAGACGACGGGGAGCGGCGTGTCGCGGTGGTGGGTGCTGGACACCCGGCACTCGAACAACTCGGGGTGGGGGCGGTAGCGGCGGAGGACCCGGCATGAGAACGAGAGCTGGTAGTCGCCGGCGGGCAAGTCGTTGTACGGCCCGTAAACCGCTATCCCGGATTCGCCCCGGCCGAGCAGGCGGAAGCCGCCGCACTGCCGCATCGCCGCCCCCGGCCGTGCCCCCATCACACTCCCGATCGAGACCGGTCGGTCGCCGACGACCGGCGTTCGCTTGGCCGCCATCGGTGTCGGGGCCGCCGGCGCGTATTTCTCAACGACCAGATCGCTGTCGATCTTGTTGAACCCCCAGAAGCTGTTGAGCGCGACCCGCAGGCGGTTCGCCTTGGGCGGGATGCGGAACCCGTCCGCACGGGTGACGCGGAAGAACGGCCCGAGGGTCGCCCGCCAGAAGTCGGGTTCGAGGAACGAATCCAGGATGCTGTGGTACGCCCCTGTGACCGGCCGCTCGCGGTAACACGTCCGCAGCACCGGGGGGATGAGGGTGTGGGTCCGCTTGCCGAAATACCGGGCCTCCTCGGCCGCGCTCGAGTTCACCGCCCCCAGACCGGCCACGCGGTCGTCGGCCAGGTAGGTGTACACCGTCCCGTCCACCGTCGCCGCCGCGGGGAACAGTTTGGCGGCGAGGGTGAGGAGCGGGTGTTCGCGGGCGACGGGGTGCGGCTTGATCACGACCGCGGAATACCCGGACGCCCACCCGGCGACGGTGGCCGCGTGGGGGGTCGGGTCGAAGAACTCCCCCCGCCAGATTTGACTCTTGTCGTGCATCGCCTGACCGGCGATCAGCAGGGTGCCGTCGGGCAGGTCCGGCCGGGGGAGGTGGACGGCGGTGGCCTGGCGTAAGCCGGCCGTCGCCCACACCACATCCTCGGACAGGGAATACCGGCCGACGGCCCGGTCGGCCTTCGGGTGCGACGAGCCGACCGCCAGCATCAGGTCGTCGAGGAACCGAACCGGGTGAACCCACAGGTCGATGTACGGTACGTCGAGCCGGTCGAGCGCGGTCCGCAGGTACTCCGGCAGTTCGAAGCCGATGCACACGGCGCCCTGCAAGTGCGGGCGGAACGCCTCCACCACCGCCGGCACGAGTGACGGGTCGGAGTAGACCCGCGGCCACCCCCGCAGGGGGTCATGGATCCCCAGGTCGGCGTAGAAGGCGGCCGCGTCGATCCCCCGGTCGGTGCCGGTGAGCAGCACCTCCGGCTCGAGGCCGGTGGCCAGGCGGAGTTGCGGCCGGAGGAGCCGAAAGAGCCACTCGGTCTGCGTGTTGATGGCCCCCAGGGACGGCCCCCCGGCATCGGCTCGGAGGCAATCCCCCGTCACCACAATCCGGCGAAACCCCCTGCTCATCCCGAGTCCCCTTCACGAAAGTCGACCCGCCCCCCTTCCACCGCCGTGCCCGCCACACCGATTTCCGTGCCCGGGGTGTCCGCTGGGGTGTGCCCTCAGCATAGGAACGCGGGTGGGGGTGTCGTAGTTTAGAAGAGACCTCACCCCCCGTCCCCCTCTCCATGAATGGAGAGGGGGTGTTCAACTCCACAGCCTCCTGTCATCGCCCCGAGCTTGCGAGGGTGCGGGCG
>JANNVG010000572.1:0-2641 GCA_031414395.1 Fimbriiglobus sp. | reverse complement strand
GACTACCCACACCCGAACTCTGAGCCGCCCTGGGCCGTCGGGGAGACCGACCCCGCGAGGGCGTTGGGCGCGAGCCACTTCCGGCACGCACCGCGGCCCTGGCGTGCCGGGTTCGCCTGAACGCGGGTCACTTCTTCGGCTCGACCGGCTTCGTGAGGGTCGGCCGCACTTCGACCTCTCTCAGCCGGAACTTCACAGTCGCCTGCGGCTTCAGACGGTCGGCGTGCGCCTTCGCTTCGTCGGTGCCGGACAGGGTGCCGGCCACTTCCTGCCACGCCACCTTCTTGTCCTTCGACTTGCTCACGACGGCGGCCACCAGCTTCTTCTCGATGTCGGTCGGCAGGCGGCCCGTGGCGGCCAGCGTCAGCGCTTCGAGCGTCTGCTCGTCGGTCTTCTTCTTCGCCAGCAGGTCGTCGATCAGCTTGTCCGCCCACGGGGTGCCGGCATCGGCGAACAGAACCACACCGTACCTCACCGGCGGGTTGAGCATGGTCTGCTTCCACTCGGGGCCGACCTTCTTGGCCGTGGCCGGGTCCGCCAGGAACGCATCCAGCAGCTTCTCCCGCTTCTTCGCGTCGGTGTCCTTGAGGAAGTATTCCCGTTCGATGCGGGTCGGCTTGCCCCCGCGGGCCGACTCGACGACGCGAGCCAGGAACGCCTCGTCCGTCTCGGTCGGGGCGTTAGCGGTGGTCTGGAAATCCAGGGCGGACCACAATCTGACTTCTTCGTTGAACTCCTGAACGGGCGGGTTGGTGTTGGCCGCGAGCCACCTGTACGCCTTCTCGTGCGCCGGCGGCGTGGTCGGGTTTGCGAGATGGAGCCGTGCCGTCACGTCGAGGGTCGTCGGGTTCGCCACTTCGACGAGTGCTTCGTTTACGGTGTGGAGGCGTGCGGCCTTGGAATAGAACCATAGTGCGTCGTTCACCGCCGCCACCGGCTCCGGTTCGGTCAGCCACGTCACCACCTTCTTCCGCTTCGTCGCGTCCTTGTCCGCGAGGAAGTAGCCCATCTCGGCGGGCGACGGCGCGGTCCCCCGCAACGTCTCGCACGAGCGGGTCAGGAACTGCTTGTCGTCGAGCGTCGGCCCGAGCCGCGCCTTCGCCGGCGGGTCGGCCGCCTGTGCGAAGCCCACCCCCGTGCCGGCCAGCAGCCCGCACACGGCCAGCACCGCCGTCACCAGTTTCAGCTTGTTCGTGGCGATCATCGTCATCACCCCTTCGGAGAGTTCGAGGACGTTCGCCGGAACCACGCCCGATCCGAGACCGACCGCCGCCAACGCCGACCCGCTCGCCGCACCCACCAGCGCACTCGGCACCGCCTTCGCCGCGTTCGCCGTCAGCACCGCCGCCACCGCCCCGCCCGCCAGCGTGATGCCGCGTGCGCTCAATCGCTCGGCCAGCTTCCGACGGGCCGACGCCAGCCGCGTGGCGAGCGTGGCCGGCGGCAGCTTGAGCAGCGCCGCCGCCTCCCGCTGGGTGCGGCCTTCCAGGTCGCACAGCAGTACCGGCAGCCGCAGGTGGTCCGGCAGGGCGGCCAACTCCTGGTCGATCACCGGCTGAAGGTCGGACCAGACGTCGGGCGGGCTGACGGCGACCTCGGGCATGGCGTCCACCTGCTTCTCACGGGTGCGGCGGCGGGCGAGTCTGGCCCGCGCTTTGAGGGCGGTCCGGTAGGCCACTCCGAACAGGAAGTCGGCCAGTTTCTCGCGGGGTCGAACCGCAGCGGCACGGCGGGCGAGGACGACGAACACCGCTTGAAAGGCGTCGTCGGCGTCCGGGGCGTGGGCGACCACCCGCCGGCAGACGCCGTACACCATCGGCCCGTGCCGCCGCACGATGGCCTCGAACGCCGCCGGGTCGCGGTGGCGCACAAAGCTGCCGAGCAGTTGGGCGTCGGTGTGGGGCAGTTCGCGGGCGGCGATGCGGCGGAGCGGGGCGATCAGCCGGTCGGAAAGCGAGCGGGTCGGCGTCGGCATGGCTGACTCCCAGACCGGGCGTGTCCGGTCGCAGTGTATTGCCTGCGGGTGGGTGGGCGCTCGGACGAATCTGTGGCAAGTTGGAAACTTGCCACTGTTGAGGTTCAGGCCGGCATCGGAATCTGCGACCCGGCGAGAAGCGTGGAGTGGGAAATCTGGGTCGAGTGGTGATTCTGGGGGCTGAATATCACCGTCCGGGCGAAGTGAGAGGCCGCCGGAAGTTCAGCCGCGGGCCGAATTGCATTCTTCCCGGACAGTAAAAATGTGGCGTGGTGCCGAAAAAAGCACGGGCCGAGCAAAAAATCAATGCCGGGGGTGTATTGTGGCTTGAAATGAACTCGGCGAGCGGCGATAAAGTGAGAGCCGTCGAGGCGCCCCCTCAATCGCCCCGGCAACTCTCATCCTCGCAGAGGGAGACCCGTCCAATGAAGTTGTCGCTCGAAGCGCTGGAAACGCGCGAAAACCCGTCGGGCCCGGTCGTGGACGATCCGATCACCCCGCCGCCGCCGCCGACCCAACCGCCGGCCCCGCCGCAGCCCGCCCCCCCGGGTCCGGGTAACGAAATCCCGACGCCGCGGTGGTGAGCCACTCGGCCCGATGCAGCAAACGACCCCGGCTCGGACGCCGGGGTTTTTTCGTGCCCATGCCTGGCGAGCCGCGGGGGGG
>JANNVG010000571.1:0-1533 GCA_031414395.1 Fimbriiglobus sp. | reverse complement strand
AGCCGAAACATGTGGACGCCGAGTTCCAATATCACAATGCCGCTTAACACCACCTTGTGGGACAGTCACTCAGGCCGAGTGTCAGTCGCATGTCACCCATCCGCACCACCCAGAAGCAGGGCAGGCCGGTGCCGAGTAAATAAACATCGGCCCCGTCGGCGAGCGGGAGCAATCGGTACAGCAGCATGAGCCGGTCGCGGCCCCACACGCGAATCGTTTCCGGTTCCGCCCCCTTGTACACAGCCGTCGGCATGTCGATGCGTTTTTCAAACGGCTCCAACACCACGCTCACGCCCTTACCGGGGGTGAGTTCGAACTGCACCGCCCGCGGCGACTTCTTCGCCCGGTTGCGTTTCAAAAACGCCAGGATGCCGTACAGCCCCTCGCGGCTGATCGGCACCTTCCGCATCGGCATCGCCATCGCGCTCTGGATCATCATGAACCCGCGGAGCCACGACGGCGGCAGGTCGATCTTCTCCTCGCGGTGGCCGGGGTCGTCGGGTCCGGTCTGGACCTCGAAGCCTTGCGGGTCCACGCGGAACCGCGTCTCGCGGTAGCTGCGGAGTTCCTGGAAGTGGTCGTACAGTGCCCACGAATAATCGACGTTCGTGGTGCCGAGGCTGACGGCTTCCTCGCTTTGAAAGCTGTCGCGGCCGACGGTCAGGCAGCCGTAGCAGGATTCGTCTTTGCTGAAGCACTCGAAGAAGAGCACGTCCGGGGCGACGGTGACGACCGGGTCGCACGGCACGAGTGCCCGCCACAGCTCCCAGTCGGTGTTGCGGACGTGGCTGGAGTAGCGGTCGCGGGTGTTCCAGTATTTCAGCCGCTCGCGGTCGAAGTGCTTCTGAAACTCGGCGGTGATCGGCTCGGCGATGCCGGCGAGCAGTTCCTTCTTCTTGGACGCGAACACGCCACTGCGGATGGCCGCTTCGCGCTTCCGCAGGTCGGCGAGGTACGCATCGTGGGCGGAGCGGTCCTTCGGGGTGAACTTCAAATTCGACACGACGACATCGTGCAGCGCACACACCGCCTCGCGGAACCGCACCGGGTCACGCAGCACGCCGACGAAGCCGACCTTATCGCGCCGCAGGTTCGGGGCGAGCGACACCGCCAGCGACTTCGCCGAGCGAGTCACTTCGGAGCGTCCGCGGTACGCTACGGCGAGTTGCATGGGGAGATCCTGCACACGAGCCGCGGCCGCAACGGAGCGGTCGTAAACCCCCCGCCCCTGCGGTCGCGGCTCGTTAGATCAAGGAGGGGTGCCGCTCGGCACCGACGTCACCGTCCCGACCGAGGGCGTTCACCGAGCCGCCGGCCGGACCGGTCGGGTCGGAAACTCCGGTTGACTCAGTGAAACCCGACCGGTCGGGCCGGCGGCACCAAGAAAAACGGCCTCGGGGTCGCAACGCGAGAGCAAGTGCAACCGTGGCGGAACGCCACAGCAGTTTTGAGGCTCGGCGATTTGCGACACCCCTCCAGGTTCGATACGAGCCGCGGCCGCCCGGGCGCGGGCTTAAGCGCCCGCCCGAGCGG
>JANNVG010000570.1:0-4673 GCA_031414395.1 Fimbriiglobus sp. | reverse complement strand
TGCGGGCCTGGCGGAAACACGGCCGGAACCGCTCCAGGTAGCGAGCGAACGCCGGCCCCAACGCCGCCATCTCGTGATCCGTCATCGGATTCCCTCCCGATAACCAGACCCATCGGCATTCCGGCAACCCGCGCTGTACTGGTAGGGTGGGTCCAGCGACGGCTTCCGTCGCGCCGACCCACGCGGGCGGATTTCGTGGGTCGGCGCGAGCGAGGCGCTCGCCGGACCCACCCTACGCATCCGCCCCGTCCTGATTCCCTGCGTAGCCCTGTCGCCCACCCCAGAGGTGTTGACCTTGCTGCCCGAACGTGTCTGGCTCCTCCGCCACGCCGAGACGACCGCCCCGCACGTGTTCAACGGGGCCGAGTCGGACGTGGACCTCAGCCCCCTCGGCTTTCAACAGGCCGCGGCCGTCGCCGCCTGGTTCCCGCAACATCGGCCCACGGCGGTCGTGTCGTCGGCGATGGTGCGGGCGATCAACACGGCGGTGCCCATCGCCGCCGCGTGCGGGGTGCCGCGCTCGGTCGTTCCGCAACTGCACGAGCGGCGGATCGGCGCGATGTCCGGCACCAGTTTCTCGACCGACGGCGGGCCGTGGAATGACACGCTGGCGGCGTGGTCCGCCGGTAACACCACCTTCACCACCCCCGGCGCGGAATCGTTCGACGAACTCGTGGGGCGGCTGCTGCCGGCGTGGGACGAGGTGTGCGCCGCCCACCCCGGCGGGCGTGTGGTGGTGGTCGCGCACGGCATCGTCTGCAAGGCGCTGCTGCTCAGCCTGCTCGACGGGTACGGCGTGACGGCGTGGGGCACGATGGGCCGGTCGGCGAACGTGTCGGTCAGCGAACTGGTGCCGGCGGTCGGCGGAAAGTGGACGGCCGAGACGCTGCTTCACGTTCCGGAGCCGGTAGCGGCGGTGAACGCCCTGGCGGTGCGTACGGGCGTGGTGTCGTCGGCGTGAATTTCGGAGGCTTGGTCCGTTCGGGTGGTCAGACTCGGCGCGACCCACGCCGATCAAGAACATGAGTCGCGCCGATTGTAAGCCGTTCGTGCGAGACCGGCTACCATGTACGGAAGTGCTTTGACAAGGTCCACAGACTGATGACTTACCGCCCCCAGAACGTGTGCAAGCAGTGCAGATACACTTGGCATCCGCGAGGGAAAGATCTTTCACGTCGCTGCCCGAACTGTGGCAGTAACGACATTCGATTCGGCTGTGGTGGTTGTGGATGCGCCCTAATCGTGATTGGACTCGTGGTCGGTCTTGCGATTCTCGGAACGATATTAAGCGTGGCCGGCTTGGTTCCGCAGGTCCACACTTCGAGTACGCCTCTGTCGGCAACGAGTTCCCAGAAGGCTGGCACAGAATCCCCAGAGTCGGAAAAGAGTCCGAACTCGCCAGTATCGAAGACTGAAGACACTGGTCGGGTGATCCTCAAGAGTGCCATTCCCGTCGGCAAGAATGTGGAAGCCTGGGCAGAAGTAGACGGCAAGCGATACGAGTGGGGCGTAGGCTTGAGAGAGTTGGAGTTGGTTCTGGCGTCAGGAAAGCACCGAATGGCAGTCCGACTGATCGAACGGCGTGGAAGCACCGTAGTGCAGAGCAGAACGATATTCGATAAAAATGTGGAAGTCGTAGCCGGCACCCAGATCACGCTGGACATGCCAACGAAATAGACCAGTCGTCGCGGGAAGGCCCGGCGGGTCGTCGCGGCGGTTGGAACTGCATCACTTCCAGGGAGTACGTCCAGGCGGTTGCACTCCCCGCTCGACCCGCCCTACAAGACCGCACCCGCTCGCGGAGCGAGCAGAGCACGTCAGTACGCGTTCTTGCTGCGGTGGGTGAGCATGTGCCACACGGTCAGGAACATGATCCGCAGGTCGAACAGCGGGTTCCAGTGGGTGATGTAGTACAGGTCGAACTGGACGCGGCGGCGGAGACTGCTGTTGCCACGCCAGCCGTTCACCTGCGCCCACCCGGTCATGCCGCACTTGACCGCGTGCCGGGCCATGTAGTTCGGGATGCTCTTCTGAAACTTCCGCACGAACACCGGCCGCTCGGGTCGCGGCCCCACCAGGCTCATCTCGCCCCGCAGCACGTTGAACAACTGCGTCAGCTCGTCCAGGTTGGTCACCCGCAGGAAGCTGCCGAGCTTGGTGCAGCGGGGGTCGCCTTCGGTGGTCATCTGCGGGCCGTTCGCCTCGGCGTCTTCCGCCATCGTGCGGAACTTGAGCATCTGGAACGCCCGGCCGTTCAGCGAACACCGCTCCTGGCGGTAGAAGACCGGCCCGCGACTGGTCCACTTCACCAGCAGGGCGATGAGGAGCAGCAGGGGGGACAACAGCACGAGCGCGAGCGCGCTCAGCGCCATGTCCATCGCCCGCTTCACCCACACGTTCACCCCGTGGTAGGTGCCCTCCCGCAGGCCGATGAACGTCATCCCGTGGACGGCGCTGGTGGTGAGCGACAGGGCGGAGAGGGCCGGCGCGTCGGCCACCAGCCGCACGTCCACGATGGTTTGCGAGAGCAGGTCGAACACCCGGCGGGCGTCGGCGTAGCGGTTCATCGGCAGGGCGATGAACACGTGCTCGATGTGGTGCTGCTCGACCAGCTTGGGCAGGTCGGCGATGGGGCCGATGACGGGGATGTCGCAGTGCCGCTGGTGCGTGTCCGGGTCGTCTTCCACATACGCCACGGTCTGAATGCCGGTCCACGAGGTCATCCGCAGGGTGCGGGCGGTGCGGCGGGCCAGTCGGCCGGTGCCGACGATGAGGGCGTGACTCTGGTTGATGCCCTTCGCCCGCAGCCGGCCGATGGCGAACCACGTCAGGCGGCGGGCGCTGAGCACGGCCGCGAACGCGAGCACGGCGAACAGGGCGAACGCGATCCGCGACTCGTACTCGTACCGCAGGGTGAAGGCCACCAGCGCCGTCAGGATCGTGGTGAGGACCGCCCCCTTCGCCACGGCCACGGCCTCCTCGCGGAAGCGGGTGAGGCGGTGGACCTCGTACATGCGGGCGTGCCGGCAGCACACCATGCCGAGGATGACGACGAGCGGCAGCCCGCGGATGCACAAGGTGAAGTCGGGGCGGTGGTCGTGGAAGAGGGGAATCCAATCCGACTCGAACCGCAGCCAGTAGGCGAGGAACCACGCGGCAATCAGTGCCGCGACATCGAGCACCAGAAACCACAAGCGGAGCGGGTGGGAGCTGCGGTTCACCATGGTGCGGGTCCGTCGTCCGGGGAGTGCAGGGCCGCTACGATGACTCCGGGTGTCGCCTCCTGCCAGTGTGCCCGAGTCGGTGATTCGTGACAACCCGAACTGAACTCCTGTTCGGATGAATATACAGCCTAGTGTCCGCAAATCTCGCACCTTCCCCCGGAGAATGCCAGTGCCGACCGCCGACCAGTTGCTCGCCCGGTTGTACGCCCTCCGCAAGGACTATGCCGACGACCCGGACGACGAAACCTTCCAGGCCCTCCATGCCGCCTTCCTGTTCGTCAGCTACAACATGACGGCGTTCAAGGAGTTCGTGAAAGCGGAAGCCGCGAAGAAGGAGCAAGAGTAACCTCGTTCCCACGCTCCGCGTGGGAACGCTGCCCCGGACGCTCGGCGTCCCTCCCGTACGACCCTGACGCGGAGCGTCGCACTGTTCGTCCCCACGCCGAGCGTGGGAACGAGGACTCTGGAGTTCCCCCCAATGACCGTATCCTGGCGCGGCGTGTTCCCCGCCGCCTGCACCCAGTTTCACCCCGACTTCTCGCTGAACATCCCCGGCACGCTCGCCCACCTGGACGCGATGCTGGCCGCCGGCGTTCACGGGTTCGTGATGATGGGCAGCGTCGGCGAGAACACCACCCTTGAGCCGAGCGAGAAGCGGGAGCTGCTGAAGGCGACCGTCGAACACGTGGGCAAGCGGGTGCCGGTGCTCACCGGTGTCGCCGAGTACACCACCGCGCAGGCGTGCCGCTGGGCGGCGGAGGCGCAGAAGCTCGGGGCCGACGGCCTGATGGTGCTGCCGCCGATGGTGTACAAGAGCGACGCCCGCGAGACGATGGCCCACTTCCGCACCGTGGCGAAGGCGAGTGATTTGCCGATCATGGTGTACAACAACCCGCCGGCGTACAAGGTGGACATCACCCCCGAAATGTTCGTGGACATGGCCGACGAGCCGAAGTTCGCGTGCATCAAAGAGAGCAGCGACAACCCGCGGCGGATCACCGACATCATCAACCTGACCGGCGACCGCTACGTGGTGATGGCCGGGGTGGACGACCTGTTCCTGGAGTGCTGCATGTTGGGGGCGGTCGGGTGGATCAGCGGGCTGGTGAACGCCTTCCCGGCCGAGAACCGGCTGATCTGGGATCTGGTGCAAGCGGGCAAGTGGGAGGAGGCGCGGAAAGCCTACCGCTGGTACACCCCGCTGCTGCACCTGGACACGCACATGAAGCTGGTGCAGTACATCAAGCTGGCCTCGGCCGAGTGCGGGTACGGCAGCGAACTGACCCGCCCGCCGCGGCTGCCCATCGAGGGCGACGAGCGCGAGCAGGTGCTGAAGATCATCCGCACGGCGAAAGCCACCAGACCGAAATGACGGTGAACCGGCGGCGTGAGCCGCCTGGGTTCTGACAAACCACTCTCCACCCAGGCGGCTTACGCCGCCGGTTCACC
>JANNVG010000569.1:0-7126 GCA_031414395.1 Fimbriiglobus sp. | reverse complement strand
GTGTTCCCATCGGCCCGCCCCACGGACAAGCCGACGACCCCCACCTCCCCCCTTGTGGGGGAGGTCGCCAACTCCGCAGGAGTTGGCGGGTGGGGGGTCAGCCAGCCACTCTTGTGGGTGGGCAGGAGTGGAGTATTCCTCGCGCACGCTAGTCATCCACTTCCACCCCGCCGTTCAGGCAGTCCCACACGGCCCACCACGTTTGGATCGGACCCCACGGCACCCCCCACCAGCCGAACAGCAGGCTGACGAGCAGGTACGGGATGCCCCGCACGTACCGCGCGTCGGCCGAGCGGACGCGGTGCGGGCGCGACAGGAACCGGAACGTGACGACCACGACCGACACCACATACGGGTAGCGGACGACCGCTTCGGCCGGCTGGTCCTCGTCGGTCATGCCGTCTCCGCGGTGTGCGTCACCGTCACGTTCGTGCTGATCCCGCCCCGCGGGGTCCATCTGCTCTCCAGCTTCGCCCGCACCGGCTTGGCCACCGCCACGAAGTCGTCGAGAATCCGGTTCGTCACCTGCTCGTAAAAGATGCCCTGGTTGCGGAACCGCTGGAGGTACAGCTTGAGCGACTTCAACTCGACGCACACGTCGCCCGGCGTGTAGGTGAAGATGAGCGTGCCGGAGTCCGGCTGTCCCGTCTTCGGGCAGACGCTGGTGAACTCGGGGCAGACGATCTCGATGGCGTAGTCCCGCCCCGGCCGCGGGTTTGGGAACGTTTCCAGTTGGTCGACGGTCGGCGACTCGGTGAAGAACATCGGCGGTGCGTCTCGCGGTGTCGATGCTCAAGTGTAGGCGGGCGGTGGCGTTGAGGCGAGGGCGGCGGGCGGGTATGCTACGGGTGTTCTCTCAGAGAGGGGCATCACATGACCGTCATAGTGAAACGTGTCGCCGGTGTACTCACACTGGAAATCCCCGATGACATGGCGGCGGCAGCCGGCATCGCAGACGACACCGAGGTGTCACTGTCCGCGACCCCAGCCGGAGTCGTGGCGAAGAAGAAACCGAAGTACACGCTCGCCGAACTGTTGGCGGGGATCACCCCGGAGAATCGTCACGACTTCATTGACTCCGGTCCTCCCGTCGGCAACGAGGTGTGGTGAAGTGTCCACCCCAACCGCACCCGCCCGTGGGCATTTGATCTGGGTGGATTTCAGCCCGCACGCCGGTCACGAACAAGCGAATCGTCGGCCGGCACTCGTCGTTTCTACCGCCGAGTTCACTGCACTGACCGGGTTCGCGATTGTCTGCCCGATCACCAGCCAAGTGAAAAGGTACACCTTCGAGGTGGCACTCCCACCTGATCTGGCGGTGAGCGGGGTGGTGTTGTGCGATCAAGTTCGGTCATTCGACTGTACGGCTCGCAACGCGGTATTCGTCGGGCAGGCTCCCGTCGAGGTGGTGGAAGAAGTGCTGGCGCGGATCCGCCCGTTGTTCGAGGACTGATTCTCGCCCCGTGCGGTCGGCGTGTCGGTGCAGAAGTGTGGGCGGACGTCCGAGTAGAGGCGAGGGCGGCGGGCGGGTATGCTACGGGTGAACTGTGGAGGGTGAACGATGGCCGATCACATCCGGTCCATGCCGGCGCGGGTGCGGAAAGTGGAAGGCGGGTACGAGTTGTTCATCCCGGATTCCGTGTCTGATGAAACCGGCATCGCCGATGGCGCGCCGGTCATCCTGAACGTCGTCGGGAACATCCTCCTCGTGCAAGAGCCGGAATTCATCGAACGGGCTCGTGCGGCGGAACCGAAGTACACCGGACCGCCGCAGGTTCATGACCCGTTCGAGCCGTATGACCCGCCCCCTGGTTACGCGCGAGTTGGCTAATGACCCCGCCCCCCGCGTACCTGCCCGAAAGGGGCGACCTCGTCTGGCTCGACTTCGACCCGCAACCCGGGAACGAACAGTTCGGTCGCCGGCCCGCGCTCGTCCTCTCTGCCGCAGCGTTCAACGCCCGCACCGGATTGGCCTTCGTGGTGCCGATCACCAGCCAGGTGAAAGGGTATCCCGACGAGCTCCCGCTACCGAACGGGCTGGTCGTGTACGGCGTGTTGCTCTGTGATCAGGCGAAGAGCGTGGACTGGCGGGCGAGAGGCGCGACCTTCGCCGGCACAGCACCGATCCCATTCGTGAATGCGGTGGCGGTCAAAGTGTATCGACTCCTCACTTAACGGACCCCACTCATGCCCCGTGCGGTCGTACTCCTGAGCGGCGGGCTGGACAGCTCGACCACCCTCGCCGTCGCCAAGGCGAGCGGCTTCGAACTGTTCGCCCTGAGCGTCGATTACGGTCAGCGGCACCGGGTGGAACTGGAGCGCGCCGCGGCGGTGGCGAAAGCGGTCGGCGTGGCCGACCACCGCACGGTGAAGCTCGACCTGCGGGCCATCGGCGGGTCGGCGCTCACCGCCGATGTGGACGTGCCGAAGGACCGCACCGACGACGCCATCGGCCATGGCGTGCCGGTCACGTATGTGCCCGCCCGCAACACCATCCTGCTCGGGCTAGCCCTCGGCTACGCCGAGACGGTCGGCGCGTTCGACCTGTTCATCGGGGCGAACGTGCTCGACAGCAGTGGCTACCCCGACTGCCGGCCGGAGTTCTTGGAGGCGTTCGAGACGTTGGCGAACCTGGCGACGAAAGCCGGCACGGACGGGAGCGGGAAGTTCCGCGTTCACGCCCCGCTGCTGAAGTTGACCAAAGCCGACATCATCCGCGAGGCGGTGAAACTGAAACTCGATCTGGGGCTGACTCTGAGTTGCTACGACCCGGATGCGGACGGAAAAGCGTGCGGGCGGTGCGACTCGTGTACGCTGCGGAAGAAGGGGTTCGCCGAAGCCGGGGTGAGCGACCCGACGGCGTATCAGTTGTGGTCTGCTCGCTCCGCGCGCGTATACAGACCCGCTCGGGGAGCGAGCAGACCACTACGAATTACAGCTTGCCGGCTTCCTTGTACATCACCCGCTTCCGCAGGATCGGGTCGAACTTCTTCAGTTGGATCCGCTCTTTCGTGTTGTTGCGGTTCTTCTGTGTGAAGTAGCAGTGGCTGCTCTCGCTGCTCACCAGCTTGATGATGCCGCGGGCCTCTTTCCCCTTCGCCATGACGTGACCCCGTTCGTGGAAAGGGTCACTATAGCGGCCGTCGGTCGGTTGGGGAGGGGATTTTCCGCCGCCCGCCACTCTGCTACCATCTGAAGTGCTCTGCTCGCTCCGCGAGCGGTCTTAAGCAACCCGCTCGCGGAGCGAGCAGAACACTTCACTACCTCCCCGCCGGCCCTCCCGCCATGACCCCTCCCCTGCTCGCCCGCACCCGCCGCCACTTCTTCGCCGACTGTGGCGTCGGCGTCGGGTCGGCCGCCCTCGCTTCCCTACTCGCGCGTGACGGGCACGCCGCGCCGGACGCGAAGGCCACCAAGCCAAAGGGTCTGCTCAAGGACTTCCACCACCCGGCGAAGGCGAAGGCGGTCATCTTCCTGTTCATGGCCGGCGGGCCGAGCCAGCTCGAGCTGTTCACCCCCAAGCCGGAGTTGAACAAGCTGAGCGGCAAGCCGATCCCCAAGTCGTTCATCGACGGCAAGCGGTTCGCCTTCCTGAAGGGCACCCCCACCGTGCTCGGCACCAAGCACACGTTCGAGCAGTACGGCCAGTGCGGGATGCACCTGTCCGACCTGCTGCCGCACCACCGCGACATCGTGGACGACGTGTGCTGGGTGCGGGGCATGAAGACGGACGTGTTCAACCACGGGCCGGCCAAGTGCTTCGTGAACACCGGCAGCCCGCAGTTCGGGCGGGCGAGCATGGGCAGTTGGGTGAGCTACGGCATCGGCAGCGAGAGCAGCGACCTGCCGGGGTTCGTGGTGCTGCAAAGCGGGCCGCGCGGCCCGCGGGCCGGGGCGACCCTGTGGAGCAACGGGTTCCTGCCGAGTGCCCACCAGGGCGTGCCGTTCCTGAAGGGGGCGAACCCGATCCTCGATTTGAAAAGCCCGCCGGGGGTGAGCGACAAGCAGCAGGGCGAGTTCATCGACGCGGTGAAGGAACTGAACACCCTCCGCAACAGCACCGTACACGACCCGGAAATCCTCACCCGCATCGCCGCCTACGAGACGGCCTACAAGATGCAGACGGCGGCCCCGGAACTGATGGACCTGAGCAAAGAGGACAAGAAGACGCTCGCCCTCTATGGCGCCGAAGCGGGCAAGCCGAGCTTCGCCTCGAACTGTCTGCTCGCCCGCCGGCTGGTGGAGCGCGGGGTGCGGTTCATCCAGCTCTATCACACCAACTGGGACCACCACGGCGGGCCGACGGAGAACCTGCAGAAGCACCTGCCGGAGGTCTGCAAGGAGGTGGACCAGCCGAGCGCAGCACTCATCAAAGACCTGAAGCGCCTGGGGTTGCTCGACGACACGCTGGTGATTTGGGGCGGGGAGTTCGGCCGCACGCCGATGGGCGAACCGCGTGAATCACTCGGCCGCGATCACCACATCGACGCCTACACCATGTGGATGGCCGGCGGCGGGGTGAAGAAGGGGTTGATCTACGGCGACACGGACGAGATCGGGTACAGCGTGACCGAGAACCCGGTTCACGTTCACGACTTCCAGGCGACGGTGCTGCACCTGCTCGGCATCGAGCACACCAAGCTGACGTTCCGCTCCCAGGGCCGCGACTACCGCCTGACCGACGTGCATGGCACCGTGGTGAAGGACCTTCTTTTGTAGCCGGGGTCTGTGACCCCGGTCCGGCCTCAGAGAGGCCGGCTACAGTGTTCGGCTTACTGCCCGCCCGGCCCGCCGTTCATCATCATCGGCCCGCCGCCCGCCCCCGGCTTCGACGCCAGGTCTTTCGTGATCGGCGGCTTGCGGTACTTGTCTTCCGGCGGGTTGTTGTACCGCGCCTCGTTCGGCGGCGGGTCGAACGACTCGACCTTCGGGTGGGTCATGTCGAACTTCTTCGCCTGATTCCACTGGCAGCCGACGCCGGCCGTCAGCCCGACCGCCAGCAGAAAGAACGTCACACGGCGCATCCCGCACCCCCCGACCGTGCCCGCGATCCGTGCGGGCGATTGTGGCGGAATACCATCTCGGGCGGGCGGTGCAAGCCGGAAATCCGCGCCGGGTGCCCCTGTAGATTTTGGCACGGGGTTTCGGGTATGGTAGTTGCGGACCTGACACCCCCACCGGAGGCACGGATGCCGACGCTCACCCTCGAGTATTCCACGGACGCCGAACGCCTGATCCTGGAGCAGGCTGTCGCCTACGTCCGCGGGCTGAACCAACTGGCCCTCGACGCCCCGCACGGCACCGTCCTGGCCGCCTGCGAGCAACTCGCCCTGACCGACGGTCGCCAACTCCTCCGCCACTCCCTGGCCACCGCCCTCCAGCTCCGCGCCGACGCCACCGACGGCCGAAAAAAAGTCCCCACACCCGCTCCAAAGGGCGGCACGCCCGCTGGCTGCTGACGGCCGTCGGCCGCGTCCGCCTGACCCGCCAGTACGTCTGCACCCCCGATGGCGGCCTGTTCCCGACCGACGACGAGTTGGGCGTCGACGGGGCCATCAGCCGGGCGGCCGAGCGGATGGCCGTGTTCGCCGCCGCCCGCGACTCGTTCGCCCGCGCCGAGCAGGCCCTTCGCGAGTTGTGCGGGTGGCACCGGGACGACGAGTGCATCCGTCAACTCACCCACCTCGCCGCCGCCCGCGGCACTCGCACCCGTGATGCCCGCGCCGCCGCCTTCCCTCCCACGCCGACCGTTCCCACGCCAGCCGCTTCCACCCCAGCCGTTCTCACGCCGGTCGCCTCCCCCATCGAGGTGGGCATCGACGCGGGCAAGGTGAACACCGACACCGGCTGGCGGGACGTGAAGGTGGCCGTGTTCGCCACCCGCCAGGCGGGCGAGCCGGCGTCGCTGGCCGACTGGGACACGCGGGAACTGCCGCCGCCGACGGCCCGCACGGTGGTGGCGGCCATTGAGGAGGCGTGCGACTTCCTCGTGCGGGTGCGAGCCGAAGCGGATCGCCGGCGGGTGACCACCGCGGCGGACGTGACGGTGCTGGCGGACGGGGCCGAGTGGATCTGGAACCTGAGTGCGGAGGTGCTCCCGCAGGCCGGTGGGGTGCTCGATGCGTACCACGCGATGGCGCACCTGTCCGATGCGGTGAAGGGGATCTGGGGGGCGGAGACGCCGGCGACGGCCGAGCGGGTGGCGAGCGGGCGGGTGGCGTTGCTCGGCGGGGGAAGGTGGGCATCGAGGGGTGGATCGGGGAGCGGTTCGGGGAGTTGCCGGCGGGGCACGACGGGGAGCCGTTGCGGGCGCTGGCGGGGTACCTGCTGAAGCACCCGACGCGGCTGGACTACGCCGGGCGGCTGGCGGCGGGTCGGAGCATCGGGAGCGGGCTGGTGGAGGGGTCGATCAAGCAGGTGGTGAACCGTCGGCTGAAGCAGACGGGGGCGAAGTGGACGGTGCGGCACGTCGGCCCGCTGGTCGAACTGGTGGCCCTGCTCGACACCCCCGCCTGGGACGCCCTCTGGACCGCCGCGTAACTCGCATGCCAAAAAACCACCCGCCAAAATCCGCAGGGGCACCCTCCGCGCCGGGTGTGCCTCGGCGGTTCGGGTTGACGCGGGTGGCGGGTTATGGGAAATGCGCACCTCCTGATAGCAACCGGGCGACCTGGGCGGGCCGGAACACCCGCCCCAGGGGTCGCGGAGAGGCACCAGCGATGCGGCATTTGTTGACACGATTTGTACTCGTGGCGGCGGTGGTAGCGGGCACCACCGCGCCGGCGTCCGCCTTCTACTGGGTCGGCTGGCCGGGGGCGAACCCCGTCACGCCACCCATTGTGACGGTGGTCGAGCCGGTGCCCGAGCGGCCGAAGCCCGGCGACCCGCAACCGCCCGTCGAACCGCCCGGTGATCCCGGCGACCCGAAGGGCGTGCCCGAGCCGACGACGGTGGGCCTCGCGGCCGTCGGATTGGGAGCGCTCGCTGTGCGGTGGTGGAAGAAGCGGAAGACGAAGTGATGTCGACTTGGTGAACCGGCGGGGGGGGGGGGGCGGGGGGGGGGAGAAACACACCCCGCCCCCCCCCCGCGGGGAGGGACCCCCCCCCACCAAGAAACACACCCCCC
>JANNVG010000568.1:0-2699 GCA_031414395.1 Fimbriiglobus sp. | reverse complement strand
GCATTGGGTACACTCACCGGGGTAACTGTTTGCCCGCCCCGCCCGGCCGGGTCCCGGCCGGGGGGGGCTACGCGGCCGGTCCTTTTCCTTCGCAGTCCTGTCCGTTGGCTGGTATCGCGTCTGGTCGCGCCGGCCGCTCGACCCGCCCTACAAGTCACTCATCACTCGAACTCGACAGCCGCACCGAAGCGGTCCCGCAACCGGGCGCGGGCGGCGTCGGACAGCGGGTTGTGCCGCAAGTCCAACTCGTCCAGTTCCAGCGCGGTGCCGCGGAGCCAGTCGGCGGCCAGGTCGTCGATGTTGCACCCGGACAGGCGGAGCACCTTCAGCCCCCGCGCGTGCGGGCTGCGGCACACCTGCACCACCCCGCCGGCACCGAACCGCTGGTCGCACACGTCGAGCGCCCGCAGGCGGGCGAGCCACCGGCTTTCGCCCATCAGCCAGAACTCGAACACGTCGTCGAACACCACCCGCAGCTCGTTCACCGGGGCGGTGGCGAACAGCCGCTCGGCGTGCTCCAGGAACCAGCGGGCGGGCATCCACACGGCCTCCACGAACCCGCGGCGGAACTGGCCGTGACTCCGCTGGGTGGACAGCGGGCCGCCAGGCTCCCGCAGTCGGGCCAGCCACCGCCCGGCGGTGGTGTCCATCAGCACCTTTTCGCGGATGGCGGCGGTTTCGGTGAGGGTGCCGTTCGCCCGTTCGATCTGGACGCGGATGAACTCGGCGTGGTCGGGGTCGCCGTTCTCGTCCAGCCAGTCGGCGTACACCAGCCGCGGCAGGTCGTCGTCCGGGGCGGCGCACACGGCGGCCAGGAGGGCGTCGGCGGTGGTCATGGGGGTATTATGGCGACGGCCGCACCAGCCATTCCACCGCCTCCACGCGGAGGGTGCCGTTGTCGCCGTCGATTCGCAACCCGGTCGGCCGACCGTCGAACGTGAACACCAGACGGTTCGGCCAGCCGAGCCAGTGCGGGTGGGCGAAGGTGTGCCCCGCGTCGCCCCACTTGCAGTTCAACTGCTGCCAGCCGACGACGGGTCCGGGGGCCATCCGGAAGCGGACGGCGAATGCTCCCGGCGGCGGGGCGGGCAGCGTCATGAGGAAGCGGCCGTCGGCGGACGGTTCGAGCGGCGGCACGGGGAAGGGCGTAGCGCTAAACGGTGGGTCGTCGGCCATTTTGGCGAAGGCACCGTACCCGCCCTTCTTGAACTTCGGCAGGACCAGGAGCAGGTGGTCGCCGACCAGCACGCCGAACCCGCCGCCGTGCCGCCCGGCCAGCACCGTCGGCGGGGCACCGGCCTTCAGATCGCCGGCCAGCTCGCCGAGCGACGTGCGGAAATAGTACCCCAGGTTCTTCGCGTGCGGCAGGGTGAGCAGCCCGAGGCCGACCGCGCACGCGGTCACGCCCGCCATCCACACCCACCGCTGCGACCGCAGGCCGGCCGTCAGCGCCACCACCGCCACCGCCAGCCCCGCCGCGCTCGGCGTGGTGAACCGATCCCCCAGGGCCATCGACGGCCGGGCGAGGCCGACCGCCAGCGCCGACCCGACCGTCACGAGCACCGCGGCCAGCAGCACTGCCCCGGCCGCCCGCCGGCCGAGTGACCCGCGGATCACCCACCACACGGCCACGCCGAGTGCGGCGAGTGTGAGCGCCACCACCGCCGTCGTCGCCACCGTCCGGCCCCAGCCCCCTTCGCGGTCTGGTCCCCAGTTGCCGAGTGCCCCGCTCAGGTAGTCGCCGGCCGCGGTCATCCAACGGACGAACTGATTCACCGGGTGCAGCCGCTCGGTGTTCGACGCCGGCAGCGTGTCCAACACCCACCACGTGTAGCCGACCACCCCCGCCGTCAGCGCCACGAACGCCCCCGCCGTCACCCACCGCCGCCGGACGGCCGACACCACCGCGACGTACCCCAGCCAGCCGACCACCAGCGGCGAGGCCACCACCCCGAACCCGCCGGCGAACAGGAGCGACACGGCGTACACGGCCGACGCCCACGCCCACCGCTCGCGGCCGGTCGCCCCCCAGTTCACCCCGCACCACACCCACCCGGCCAGCCCGTAGGCGAACGCCGTGAACGCCACCTGATAGCCCATGTACAGGTTGAAGGCGTGGCCGAAGTGGAGGAGCAGCACGGCGGGCAGTGCGTCGAGCGGGTGCGTGAAACCGCGCAGCCGGCGGGCCGTCCACTGGAGCACCACGGCCGCCGCGGTGAGCAGCCCAACCGACACGAACATCGGCCCGCGGAAGTCGAACCCGCACGCCCGCAGCGTGCCCATCCAGATGAGCCGGCCGAGCGGGTAGCGGTGCTCGTTGTGGTGTTGGAACAGCCACTCGCCGAAGTCGGAGTCGGCGTACCTGCCGAGCACCTCCCACTCGTCTTGCGCGGGCACGGCTCCGGTCCCCTGCTTCACCACCAGCCAGCCGGCGGCCACGCAGCAGGCGAGCGTGACAGCGCGGACGAACCAGCGGGCGGCGCGATCGTTCGGGGTGGGCACGGGCGTCACTCAATGGAAAGTTGCTTACCCCCGTCCCCATGAATGGGGGGGGTGGGTCTCGTGATCCTTGTCGTCGCCGGGAGTCGGATCTCGTAGGGCGGGTCGAGCGGCCGGCGACCGCAACCAGTCGTCCGAGTATCGGTTGCGCTGACGCATTCAACCAACCGGCCGCGACGCCCCGCCGGATTTTAGCACGG
>JANNVG010000567.1:0-7792 GCA_031414395.1 Fimbriiglobus sp. | reverse complement strand
GTTTCCTCGTGGGTCGCCGGACGGACGCCGTCCGTCAGACCCACCCTACGGAACGGCTCAGTTCCCCATGCCGCCCATCAGGTAGCTGCGGAGTTGGATGAAGAGCGTGCTGCACCGCTCCCGCCACACCGGATCCGCCAGCAGCGACGGGTGCGACGGGTGGCACACCACGTGGATGAGCAACTGGTTCGGCCGCTTCAGGTCGGGGGTGGTGAACTGCAAATGCACCTCGATCGGCCCGTTCGCCTTCCGCCCGAACCACTGCGCCTTGCCCACCCGCACCCGCACCTTGCCCGGCGTGCTCTCCAGCACCGCCCCGTCGCAGTCCTGCACGTACCCCTTCAGCTTCATCATGGCGATGCCCTCGGGCATCCACGCCTCCATGCGGAACGGCAGGCCGGGCACGTCGGTCGTGGCGGCGTCGGCGGCCGACACGTTCGCGTCCGCCACCGGCAGCCGCATCCCGCTGGTGGTGCCCGCCGGCGACGGCCGCGGGGTGGTGTTCGGCACGGCCGAGGTGCCCGCCTTCTTGGGTCGCGGGCTTTCGGCCGGCGCCGGGGTCAGATTCAGCACCACCTCGTCGGACGCCGGCTCGGGCGGCAGCCCCTGCATCCGCGCCTTCGATTCGCTCTGCTCCTGTGCCACCCGCAGCGCCTTGGCGAACTCGTCGCCCAGCTCCCGCGCCGACTGCGGGCGGTCGTCCGGGTCTTTCGCCAGGCACTTGCGAATCACCCCCTCCACCGACTTCGGCACCCACCCGTTCAGGCCCAGGGCGGCGAACGTGGGCGGGTCTTCGGTGGCGTGCGCGAGCAGCACGTCCATGCCGCTGTTGCCCTTGAACGGCACGCGGCCGGACAGCAGCTCGTAGGCCATGATGCCCACGCTGTACAGGTCGCCGCGGTGGTCCATCGTCTCGCCCCGCACCTGCTCCGGGCAGATGTACGCGGGCGTGCCGACGGCGAAGTCCACGCTCGTGTCCGTCACCCGCTGCACCTCGTCGTCGTCGATCAGCTTGGCCAGCCCGAAGTCCATCACCTTGATCCGCTCTTTCGGCGTGTCCGGGTCCACCAGCATCAGGTTGGCCGGCTTCAGGTCGCGGTGGATGATGCCCTCGTCGTGGGCGGCTTGCAGCACCTCGCACAGTTGGATGAGCAGCCGCACCACCCGCGGGGTGGACATCCGCTTCAGCTTCTCCAGCAGCTTCTCCAGGTTGCCGCCCTTCACGTACTCCATGATGATGCACGACCCGTCGTCGGCGTTCAGCGCGGCGTCGTACAGGGTGACGGCATACGGGTGCTGGAAGCGGGCCATGAGGAGCGTTTCCCGCTGGAACCGCTCGCGGAATTTGGCGTCCTTGGCGATGTGCTCGTGCATCACCTTGACCACCACTTGGCGGCCGAGGTCGGTCTGCTTGGCCAGGTACACGCGGCCCATGCCGCCCTCGCCGAGCAGGCGGTGAATTTCGTACCGCCCGAGAATGGTCCGACCGATCATCGGCGAGGTTCCAGTCCGGCCGTGGGGTCCGGTACGAAACTGTAGTGCGGAAAACGGCGGGCGAGCGGCGGGGGCGTGATTTCAACGGCGGGCGGAGATTTGCGGCGGGGGCGAAAGGCGAGCCGCCTCTGGTAGGGCGTGTCGAGCACCCGCGCAGCGGGAGTGAGGCCCGACGGCCGGCGAACGGCGCGACGTGAGTCCGCCGGTTCTGCCCTTCGGCCTGGAACCGCGACCGCCAGGGAGCCGGGTGTCGGGGGGGGTGCCGCTGGAAGTCCGTGGCACACCCGGTGTCCGTGAGTGTTGCGGACACCCGGCTCCCTGGCGGTCGCGGTTCCACATGCACCGGCGGACTCACGTCGCGCCGTTCGCCGTTTCACCACCCCTTGGCGGCGGTGAGCCTGTTCGTTCGCCCGACGCGCGTGCGAGGGGCCAGAGACTTCGCGGGCAGGTCTCTGGCCCCTCGTTCGCGCGTCGGGCGAACAAGACCGCGACCTACCACCCCTTCGCGGCGTCTTCGGCGTCGGCGAGTTCGTCGGTGCGGCGGCCGTAGCCGAGGTCGCGGATGAGCTTGGCCGCCTTCGATAACTCGCCCTTGTCGCGGAACATGCGGGCGCGGTGCAAATGCACGTCGGCCAGGAACAGCGGCATCGGCCCCCGCTCGGCGATCTGCTGCGCTTCGGTGAGGTAGTTGCGGGCGAGGTCGTGCTCCCCGCGAACGAAGTGGTAGAGGGCGGCGGTGAGCAGGCCCCAGGGTAGATTGTGAATTGTCCCGGCGTTGCGGAGGCCGTTCACGGCGTCGGCGACGTGCGGCAGGTCGAGCGACGGCTGCGGGAGCGGGTGCGTCAGGATCGCCCGGATCAGCCCGACGCGAGCGAGTGTGAGGTGATCGAGGGCGATATCAAGCAGGCCGAGGTACTGCTTTGCTAAACCTAGCGTGGTCGTAGCGCGGCGTTCGACTTCATTGCACGTTTTGGCGTGTACATCGGCGACGGACGGGACACCTGTGCCAAGCAGCAACGCCTGCCACGCGGCGCGTTCGGCGGGGGCGAGCAGCCAGTCGCAGTACAGGAAGCCTCGCAGCGAGTAGAGCAACTCGAACTGCGGCTGCCGCTCCTTCTGCATCTGTTCGGCGTCGGCGAAGAGGGCGCCGGCCTCGGCCCGCTGGCCGAACTGGTGCAACGCATCCGCCGCCACCGTGCGGGTCACCATTCGCATGAACGCATCGCCGCTCTGGTCGGCGTAGGTGATCGACTGGCGGCCGTCGGCCACGGCGTCCTTCAGCTTGCCCAGCGTCACCTCCAACTCGCTCAGGTTGCTCGCACCAGATGCCGCGAACTGCCAAGTCTTTTGTCGAACGGCCATTCCCAACGCAACCCGCATCGGCTGCGCCGCTTCGGTCAAACGACCGAGGCCACGAAGGAAGTATGCGGCTTGGTTCAGCAGCCAAGCCTGATTGCCTTCTGGCAGGTATTGCGAAACCTTTCTCCACGGCTCGTCGAAGAATGCTGCCACCGCCGCAATGTCGGCACCGATCGCCCCGAGTTTCCTCACACTGTAGAAGCCGCCGTCCCCCGTGCCGCGGAGGATGCGGTCGATGTAAACCTTCTTTCGCGCCTCTTCATGCCGCCCGGCGAGGCAGCCGTGGGTGACGGCCTCGTACAGCGGAGCCAAGCCGTCCATCCCGTCCGGGCGGTAGGGGGTGCTCTGACACAGGTAGTCGAACAGCCGGGAGTGGGCCTGCTTGAACGCCTCAGGTTGGTCCTTCTTCAACTGGGCGGCGAAGTACTCGCGGATGAGCGGGTGGGCGTCGATGGCGTCGGGCGACACGCTCAGCAATTCCACCGCGCACAGCCGCTTCACCGCGATGTTCCACTGTTGGTCTGTCAGCTCCACCAGCCCGTCGGTCAGGCCAGGAATGGCCGGCTCTGCTCGCAACGCTTGCAAACAGCCCTTCGCCATCGGCCGGTCGAACAACCCCGTCAGCCGCAGCAAAGCCAGTTCCCGCTGGCGCTCCGGCGGGCCGGACTTCAGCCACCGCTCGTAGGCGACCATCACCTTGAACGCCGACCGCCCCTGGTGCTCCTGGTCGGCCGCCTCGAACTTCACCTCCTTGTAGTGGCGGATGTCGCGGTCCTCGTAGGCGTCGGCGATGAACCGGCCGAGCAGGGAGAGCGTGAGGGCGTGCCCGCCGGCGTCCTGCCAGGCCGCGTGGAGCTCCTCCTCCGTGCCGGCGATTTGCAGGTGTCGCAGCAACTGCACCGCCGCCTCCTTCGCCAGCCGGTCGAGCTTCTGCTCCTCGGTGGTGGCGTGCCCCTCCACGTTCGTCAGGTGCTCGCGGGTGGTGACGACCACAAGGCCGGGGTTGTCGGCGGCCAGATCACGCAACAGCGATTCGAGCGCCGGGTCTTTCAGCCGCCCGGCCTGCGGGTCGTTCGGCGGGTATTGCAGCGGCTCGATGCCGTCGAGGACGAGCAACGTCCGATGTTGGCGGATCAGCCCGGCCAACCGCGTGCCGCGGTCCCACGGGTTGCCCTTCGTCGGGTCGGGGTCGCCGAAGAAGGTGAGCGCCGCCTGGATGAACAGGTCGGCCGATGTCTGGCGGGATTCGCCCGTCCCCTGGCTGTAAAAACTCCAGTCGAAGTACCGTTCGACGCCCTCCCACTTCTTCACCGCGAACCGCGTTTGCACCCAGTGGAAGACGAGCGACGTTTTACCCGCCCCGCCCCACGCCACGAGTGTGTACACGTTCAGGTTCGGGTTCGCCCACGCCGCGTCGAGCGCGGCCAACTCCTTCTCGCGGCCGAACAGCACCCGCGGGGCGTGTTTCTCGAGTTGCGTGCCGGCGATCTGCCGCGTGAACTTCGGCACCGACGCGATGATGCTGTGGATGTCGCCGATGAGTTGGCCGAGCAAGTCGGCGGGTTCCGAAATGCGCTTGTCGCCGGGGTACTTGCGGGCGGTGCGGAGCCGCTTCAGGTGGGTCGCCTGGGCGGTGTCGCCCTTCGTGGTAGCGTACACGAACAGCGGGATGCCGTGGTGCAGGGCGATGAACGCCTCCCACTGCGTGTACGTGATGCCGGAGAAGTCGCCGAGGGAGGCACGAAGTTCGGGATGGTTGGCCAGAAAGGTCGGTTCGGCCGCGAGGTAGTCGGCCACGGCTTTCGCGTTGGCGACCGCCCCCGGCCGTTCGCCGACGAGGTGGAGGACGGCCGCACAGGTGCGGATGTAGCCGTCGAGCTTCTGAACCGTATCGAACGTCCCCTCCTGGCGGAAGTCCTCCTGCACTTTCACTTCGCATTCGGCGGCCGTGAGGTAACGGCGGAGTTGACCGCGAAAGCCGGGGAACGGGGCCTCGGGCTTCTCGAACTCGTCCGACACGCACGACACGAACACGCGGTTGGCGGACATGGGCGGGGTCCTGCGCACGACCGGAGGGGTGCGGTGTATGGTACACACCTTCGACCGTGATAGCAAATACGGCGGGCGGGATGGTTCGCGTGATTCTTCCGGAGTGGCCGATTCGCCGCAAGTGCTTGGCCGGCAAGGGTGGTTCCACGAATTGGAAATGGTTCCACGGAGGGGTGGGGGGAAGTGGAAAGAACCATTCGGCGGGGGCAGTTCCCGCACGACGGGGTGGTCGGTCGCACCACCGCCCCCGCCGCGTGATAAGATGCCCGGTACACCGCCCCGTTCCGCACCGAGGCCGACGGTGTCCCCCGAGCCAGCACTCACCGACTCCGACCGCGCCCTGCTGTCCCAACGGGCGGACGCGTTCTACGCCGCGCTCACCCGCAACCAGAACCCGGCCGACTGGGACGAGTTCCTCCGCGACGTGCCCGCCCGCCTGCGCTCGGTGTTCCTGAGCGAACTGGTCATCATCGACATCGTGCGGCGGTGGACCCGCGGCGAGCGACCGCTCATCGAGCAGTACGTCGAACGCTTCCCCGAACTCGGCCCGCTCGACAAGGTGTCGCCCAAGCTGATCGCCGAGGAGTACCGGGCACGCCTGAAGGCCGGCGACGCCCGCGACGCGGACCAGTACCGCCGCCGCTTCCCGGTGCAGTTCCGCCTCCTGCAAGACGACCTGTTCCAGATCGAACAGGAGTCGAGCACGCGGGGGCGCTCGACCACGGCCGGGCGGGGCGGGCACACGCTCGCCAAGTCGGACACCCTCGCCGCGTCGAAGCCGCCGACCGGCACCCGCGGCGAGTCGATCCACGCGCCACAGCCGTCCGGGGTGGTGGTCACGGCCGGTGCCCGCTCGCGGGTGGCCGAGTTCAAGCGGTCGAAGCGGCTGGGGTCCGGGCAGTTCGGCGAGGTGTGGCTGGTGGAGTCGAGCAACGGCATCAAGAAGGCGATGAAGGTGATGCTGCGGCCGGCCGACGACGAGGGCGGGATGCGGGAGTTGCGGTCGCTCGACCTGATCAAGAACGAGCAGCACCCGTACCTGCTCCGCACCGAAGACTACTGGATCGAAGACAACAAGCTGTATGTGCTGATGGAGCTGGCCGACTGCACGCTGCGGAACTGGCTGTCCGAGTTCAACCCCGGCCTGGAGTCGCGGGAGTACAAGCAGGGCGTGCCGGTGGGCGAACTGCTGCAAGTGATGCGGGAGACGGCCGAGGTGCTCGACCACCTGCACGAGAAGCAGGTGATGCACCGCGACATCAAGCCGGACAACATCCTGCTGCTGAATCGGCACGCGAAGGTGGCCGACTTCGGCCTGGCCCGCCACCAAGACCCGGCCATCGCCACCCAGAGCGTGATGGCCGGCAGCCCGGCGTACATGGCCCCGGAGGTGTGGGCCGGGCGGTACGGCGGGGCGAGCGACCTGTACAGCCTGGCCGTCACGTATGCCGAACTGCGGCAGGGGCGGCTGCCGGTGAAGTTGGGGCCGATGGCGGAGATCATGTTCGCCCACCTGGAAGGCACCTTCGACTTCCGCGCGGACGTGTTCACGAAGGCCGAAGTGGTGGCCGTGCGGAAGGCGCTGGCGAAGGAGCCGGGGCAGCGGTTCGCGTCGTGCTCGGACTTCGTGAACGAGCTGGTGCGGGCGGTCGGCATCCCCCTTTCGCTGCCGCTGTACAAGCAGGCGAGCGGCACGAAGGTGAGCCTCCAGCCGCTGCCGCCGATGGCGCCGTCGGCGCCGCCCAAAGCGGCCGAGACGAAATCCGCCCTGGTCGAACTGCAAGAGACGCTCGTGCCCGTGCCGCCGGGATCCCCCCCGACGACCACCCGGCGGATCACGCCGGGCACGCGGCCGGCCCCCCCGCGGCGGCGGCCGAACGTGATCGGCATCGGCATCGCCGGCGGCGCCATCGTCGGGCTGGTCGCGCTCATCGGCTACCTCGTGTTCGGCGGGCCGCCGCACCCGACGACCGCGGGCAGCGGCACCGGCCCCGACCCGACCACCACGAAACAGTCCGACCCGACGCCGACCACCAAACCGGGCACCGTCGGCCCGGAACTGTGGACCCCGCCCGGCACCCAGGCGGTCGAACCGCTCGACGTGGAAACCCTCGACACCGGCCGGCGGGTGCCGCGGTGGGTGACGGCCGAGGTGAAGGGTGAGGTGCTCAGGTTCCGACTCATTCCCGCCGGCGCGCCGGACGACACCCGCCCGTTCTACATCAGCGAGCGGAAGGTGAGCAACAAGGCGTTCGACCTGAACGACGGCCCGCCGAACGTGCCGGCCACGAACATGACGGCCCACGCCGCCGCCATGTGCGCCGCCGCCGTCCCCGGCGGCCGACTGCCCACCCCGGCCGAGTGGGACCACGCCGCCGGGCTGCACCGCACCGACCGCCCGGTGCCGGGCGTGTGTGTGGCCGGGGGCATCGCGTGGGTGAACAAGAAGGCCCCGGTGGCCACCCGCACCGCCCCGCCATTCGACGTGAACATGTACGGCCTGCTGGACATGGGCGGGAACGGGCGGGAGTGGACGTGCGGGGTGATCGCCGACCGCACCGACCCGGCCAAGCTGCCGGTGGTGACGCCCAACTTGGACAACGTGTTCGCAGTCGGCCAGCGGTTGGTGGTCCGCGGACGGGGCTACACACAGAAGGAGGGGCTGACGTTCGCCGACCTGGCGAGGGAGGCGGCCGGCGAGCACCAGACGCAGTTCGCCGACATGCCCAGCCCGTACACCGGCTTCCGCGTGGTGCTGCCCATTCCGGAGAAGTGATGTGCTCTGCTCGCTCCGCGAGCGGGTGCCGGTCCTTGTAGGGCGGGTCGAGCGGCGGGGAGTGAAGTGGAGTCGGCCCAATGCCGGTGACGATTCGGCATGGGAAAGCTTCCT
>JANNVG010000566.1:0-5170 GCA_031414395.1 Fimbriiglobus sp. | reverse complement strand
CCCGAGCCGGGCGTGCTGGACGCGCGGAAGTGCATCAGTTACCTGACCATCGAGTTGGCCGGCCCAATCCCGGACGATCTGAAGCCGGGCGTCGGCAACCACCTGTTTGGTTGCGACGTGTGCCAGGATGTGTGCCCGTGGAACCGCGAGAAAACGAGCCGCGACCTGACGAGCCGCGACCGCGAGGGAGCGGGGGATTTCAAGACCGCTCCCTCGCGGTCGCGGCTCGTGGGCGGGCATGGGTTCCCCACGAACCCCGACCTCGCCGCCCTCGACCCCGTCGAACTACTCGGCCTGTCGAAACGTGACTTCGAGCGCCGCTTCGAGAACACCTCGCTGCTCCGCACGCGACGCACCGGGTTGCTCCGCAACGCCGCGATTGTGCTCGGCAACATCGGCGACGAGCGGGCACTGCCGGCGTTGGAAGTGGCGATGACGGACGCGGATGAGGTGATCGCAGAAGCGGCGACGTGGGCGGTGAAGCGGATTCGGGGGCGGGCGAAGTTGTAGGGCGGACGAGCGGGCCGTCGCCCCGACAGTGGCTCAGGATGTCGGCGTTGTCGCACCCGGCGTCTTCGAGCGCGTCGGCCAGGATGGGCATCCGGTCGAACGCACGCTCGGCGTAAATGCCTGTGGCGAGGGCGACGACGGTGGAGGTGAGCCAGACGGGTTGGAGAGTGACAGCTCGATACCGCAAGCCGAAGACATCACGGACCAGTTCACTATGGAACACTTTTTCGACGGAGTGATCTGCCCCGACGAGATCGCGCGCACGACAGACTTGAGCTGAAAAACTGGTGACACAGCGGGAGAGAATGGAGTTCGGGTACGAAGCGATTCGGGCGCAATTGTTCGCCGTGTGCTGCGACCAGCCGACGCGAGCTGTGGCGAGTTTCCGCACACTCACTTCGCTGTCGGCGTATCGTTCCGACATTTCAACTGCCTCTCGGCCGACGTCCGTGAGCAGGTGCCACACCCGCCGGCAACAGGCACAGGCCCACAGCCGCAGTTTGCGATGACTGCGGATGAACCCCTTCTGACCGACGAGCATACGGTGCGGGGCCGTGCTGGTTGTCCACTCCGTTTTGGTCATTTTTGCCTCCACCAGCGACATCACTCGCCCTCAATCGAACAGCGTCGTGCCGTCCGCCTTCGGCTTCGCCGGCGGCAGCTTGCCCAGCAGCACGAACGCCTTGTGCGTGGCCACCCGACCCCGCGGGCTTCGCACGATGTACTGCTCGCGCAGCAGGTACGGCTCGATCTCGTCCGTCAGCGTGTCACCCGCGATGTTCATCGTCGCGGCGATGGCCTCCACGCCGGTCGGCCCGCCGCCGAACACGTCGATCAGGATTTCCAAGTACCGCCGGTCCTGGCGGTCCAGCCCTTCCGTGTCCACCTCCTGCATGTCGAGTGCGGCCCGCGCCGTCTCCAAACTCACCGGCCCGTCGGCCACTTCCGGGTGTCCCGCGTGGTAGCTCCGCACCCAGTACAACCGGGCGTTCGCCACCCGCGGGGTGCCGCGGCTGCGGCGGGCCAGTTCGAGGGCGGCGTCGGCGTTCAGCGGCAGGTTCAGCTTCCTCGCGTTCACCGTCACGATCTGGGCCAGCTCATCGACGCTGTAGAACTCCAGGTGCTCATGCATCTTGAAGCGGTCCCGCATGGGACTCGACAGCATCCCGCTGCGGGTGGTCGCCCCGATGAGCGTGAACCGCTTCAAGTGCATACTGATGGTGCGGGCGCTCATGCCCTCGCCGAGCACGATGTCGATGCGGAAGTCTTCCATCGCCGGGTAGATGAACTCCTCCACCACGCGGGGCATCCGGTGGATCTCGTCGATGAACAGGATGCTGCCTTCTTCCAGGTTCGTCAGGAACGGCAGCATGTCGGCGGGCTTGGACAGGGCCGGGCCGGACGTGAGTTGCACGGTGGTGCCGAGTTCGTTCGGCAGCACGGTGGCGAAGGTGGTCTTGCCCAGCCCCGGCGGGCCGTCGAACAGGATGTGGCCGAGCGGCTCCTTCAGCTTCTTGGCCGCATTCACGGCGATCTGCAGGCGGTTGACCACCTTCTTCTGGCCGATCACCTCGGCGAGCATCCGGGGGCGGAGGGCGGCGTCCCGCTGGCGCTCGGGGTCGGGGGTGCGGGAGTCGATGATCTTCTCGCGGGCCATCGCGGGGGTCTCGGCGGGGGACTGGGTATTGTGCCCGCCGGCAGGCGGAAATGGGAAGGTCGGAGGGCAGAGGGCACGCGGATGACGCGGCTTCGGCGCGGATGAACACGGATTGAAGACAGAAATCCGTAAATGAGGAAGGCAGGAATGCAGGAGGCGAGTTCGAGATCGGCTCCCTTCCTGCCTTCCTGGGTTCCTCATTCAATCCTGCTCTGATCCGAGTTCCTCCGCGCCGAAGCCGCGTCATCCGCGTGCCGTTTTGTCGATCCCTCCGCACGCTCACTTTTTCTCCCGCTCGAACACGAACAGCATGAGCGGCGTCTTCTCGGGGGCGTCGAACTTGGCCGGGCGGTCGTCCTTTTCCGAGTTCAGGCAGACGGTCAGTCTGTCGTCTTTCAACTCGTAGATGCCCGGCATAGTGCGGCCCTTGAACGGCCCGGCCTTCTCGGAGCTGGCGAGCGTGACGTGTTTCGGCGACTTCGTCGCATCCAGCGTGATGGTGCCCTTGTCCGTGTTCGGGCCGACGACGACGGTGTACTTGTCGCCGTCCACGGCGAGGGTCAACCCGTTGAAGTCGTCCAGGTGGTCCCGCCCGCCGAGCGTGGCGGCGGAGAGAACCCACTTCCCTTGAAACGCCTTCACGTCCGCCGACGGGTCGGCAGAGAGCGAGAGAAGCAGTGCGGTGAAGGCGAGAGCATTCATTTGGCGAGCCGTCGGAGGAGTCGTGTCAGGGCACTTGCCAGTCTTCCAACTTCAACCCCGGCACCCGACTGAACTCAGCCGTGTTGTGAGACACCAGGATCAGGTCGTGCGACCGCGCGATGGCGGCGATGAGCAGGTCGTTCGGGCCGATGAGTAGACCGCGGGCGGTGAGGTCGGCGCGGATGTCGGCGTACTCGGCTGCCGCCGCGTCGTCGTAGTGCAGGCTGGCGAACGGGGCACAGAAGGATTCGACTTTAGGCATCGCCGCCACCGGGTTGTTGCTGCGAAGCGCTCCGAACCGGAGTTCACCGACCACCACCGAACACAGCGCCACGCTGCCGACCGGGGCGGCTGCGAGGCGTCGGGCGACGAGTGAACTGGCACCCTTCCGCAGCGCGTCGATGCACGCGTTCGAGTCGAGCAGGTGGGTCACGACAGCGGCTCCCGCTCTTCGAGTTCACCCTGAGGCGGGCGGACGAAACTGTCATCGGGAATGCTGCCGGCGATGGCGAACACCCACGCCCGCCATTCGTCTTGCGTCATCGGGCGGGGCGAAGTGTCCACCGTCACCCGCACCTCGTCGCCCGCTTCGGCAACGCCCGGCGGCAGGGTGAGGGAGATCGTCCCGTCCGCCTTCACCCGCGAGGTCAACACCAGTTGGCTCATCGGCGGCTCCTGACAGGGGGTGGCGGCATTCTACCGCGGGTCAAGCCAGTGGCACGACGTGTCCGCGAACCCATTCGGTGAACTGTTCCAGTGTCATTTTCCCGTCCGCGACGGCCATCGTCGCAGCTTCCGCGTCGTCGGAGGTGGCAGCCACCTTGAACCCGTTCACCCGAAGGAACACATCGAGCGCGGCGTACCCGACCCGTTTGTTGCCGTCGTTGAACCCATGGTTCGTGCAGAGGCGGAAGCCGAGGACGGCCGCCTTCTCCACGAGGGTGGGGTAGAACTCGACGCCGCCGAACCCGGCCCGCGGTTGTGCGAGGGCGGAATCCACAAGGCCGAGGTCGTGAATGCCCTCCTTCCCGTCGTGCCGGCGGAGGGCTTCGGCGTGCAGTTCCAGCACCTGCTGGAGCGACAGGCAGATGAGGCTCATTGAGCGAGCCGCCGGTAGAGTTCGGCGTTCTCGTCGAACGTGGCGTTCATCGCCGCTCGGAACGCGGCGGAATCCGCCACGGCAACCCCTTGCTGCCGCAGGTGTGCGTGATTCTGAAGGACCGTTCGCGCGAAATCTTCGACGGACACGCCCAGCCCGTCCGCTTCGGTGCGGAGGATGTCGAGAAAGGACGAATCGAGTTGGATCATCAGTGTCATGGCTTCTCTCCCTGGCCGTACACCATTGTAATCGCCTCCCCCACGCTCTTGAACCGCGCCCCGGATTGCAGCAGCTTGTCCAGTCGCTCGCGGGCTTCCACCGGCGTGTGCCCCACGCTCATCAGCGCCTGGTACACGTCCTCGATCAACTGACCGCTCGGCAGCGAGTCGGGTTCGGGCGGCGGTTCGTCGGAAGCACCGGCCGGCTTACGCCGCCCGTTCGCCTTGCCGGTCGGTTTCGTCACCGCCGTCTTGGGCACCTCGACCGGCACTACCGGCTCGGCACTCGCGGCGATGATGAACGGGCCGACCTTGCGCTTCAGCGTCGTCACGATCTGCTCGGCGGTCGTCGCGCCCACGCCGGGGAGCGTGCTCAGCCACTTGGTGTCTTGCCGGCTGATGGCGTCGGCGATGTCCCGCACCCCGCGGCTGAGTGCCTTCAGCGCCTTCTTCACGCCGATCTTTTCCACCGTGCAGAACAACTCGAAGAAGTCGAGTTCCGTCTCGGTGGCGAACCCGAGCTTGCGTGGGGTGAACCGGCTGCCCGCCTGATTGCCCTCGAAGTACTCGATCAGGTGAAGGGTGACGTCTTGGCCGGTGCGGAGTTGAAGCTGCCGGCGGGTGGCCTCGCTCACCATCACCGCGTACTCGAACGGCCCGACTTGGAGGCGAACCTCCTCATCGAGAACACGATTGACAATGCCCGTCATGCGAGTCATCACGCGGTGGATCTCCGAGAATGGTCACGTCGCGCTAACGCCACGACACTCGCCAACTACGCCGATTCGAGTTGGGAATTCTTGCCGTGGTAATGATGGCACAGGGCAATCGCCAGGGCGTCGGCCACGTCGTGCGGCTCGGGCAGTTCTTTCAGGTTCAACTCACGCAGTATCGTGTACTGCATCTGTTCCTTGCTGGCCCGGCCGCTGCCGGTGATGATCTTCTTGACCTGGGTTGAGGAATAACTGGTAACGGGCAGAGAAT
>JANNVG010000565.1:0-4458 GCA_031414395.1 Fimbriiglobus sp. | reverse complement strand
ACCACCGACCGCGGCACCACGCGGCCCCGCGCGTCCCCCGGGTCGTGTTTGCCAGCGATGCCCCCCCCCCCACTCCGCGCTCACTTCCCGTTGGCCCCTCTTGCCCCCTCGGCGGTGAAATCTGTTTCTCTGGTTCGGATCCCGTCTTCATCCGCGCTGAAATTCGCGACATCCGCGTGCCGTCTTCCACTTCGTCCCACCCATACAATCTCCGCATTCCTTCCGCGGAGCGGCTCATGTCCGACGGCACTGCGACGCAACCACGACATCGCGTAGTCATCATCGGCGGCGGGTTCGGCGGGCTGGTGTGCGCCCAGGCCTTGCGCAAAGCCCCGGCCGATGTCACCCTCATCGACCGCCGCAACTTCCACCTGTTCCAACCGCTGCTTTATCAGGTGGCCACGGGCGCGCTGTCGCCGGCCAACATCGCCGCCCCGCTCCGCGGCATCCTGAAGAAGCAGCGGAACACCCGCACCCTGCTGGCCGAGGTGAGCGGGTTCGACCTGACGGCGAAGCAGGTGCTCATCACCGACGGTACGACGATCCCGTTCGACACGCTCGTCGTGGCGGCCGGCAGCACGCACCACTACTTCGGCAAAGACGCCCAGTGGGAGCCGATTGCGCCGGGGCTGAAGACGATCGAAGACGCCACCGAAATCCGCCGCAACGTGCTCGGCGCGTTCGAGCGGGCCGAGCGGGCCACCGACCCGGCGGTGCGGAAGAAGTTGCTCACGTTCGTGGTGGTGGGCGGCGGGCCGACGGGCGTGGAGATGGCCGGCAGCATCGCCGAACTCGCCCGCCAGACGCTCCGCCGCGACTTCCGCAGCATCGACCCGGCCACCGCCCACGTCATCCTGGTGGAGAACAGCGACCGCGTGTTGCAGATGTTCGCCCCGAAGCTGTCGGCGTACAGCGGGAAGGCGCTCCGCGATGTCGGCGTGGACCTGTGGCTGAACTGTAAGGTGACGGACGTGCAACCCGACCGCGTGACCATCGACCGCGGCGGGGTGATCGAGACGGTGCCGACGGAAACGGTGGTGTGGGCGGCGGGGGTGAAGGCCAGCCCGCTCGGGGGCAAGCTGAAAGAAGCGTTCGGCGGGGCGCTCGAACTCGACCGGGCCGGGCGGGTGGCGACCGCGGCGGATTGCACCGTCGGCGGGCGGCCGGACGTGTTCGTCGTCGGCGACATGGGCTTGCACAAGGGGACTGACGGCAAGCCGCTGCCGGGGGTCGCGCCCGTGGCCATTCAACAGGGCGAGTACGTGGCTCGCCTGATCGACAGCCGGTTGCGCGGCACCACCCCGCCCCGCCCGTTCAGTTACCACGACAAGGGCAGCATGGCGACCATCGGCCGCAGCCGGGCGGTGGCCGAGAGCGGGTGGATGAAGATGACCGGCTGGCTGGCATGGATGGCCTGGCTGTTCATCCACGTGATCACCCTGGCGCGGTTCGAGAACCGCGTGCTGGTGGTGTTCCAGTGGCTGTGGAACTATGTGTCGCGGAACCGCACGGCGCGGCTCATCACCGACCCGATGAAGCTCGACCGCCCCGACGCGACCAAGACCAACCCGCCGGGAAGCATCAAGGGGTAACGGGCGAGCGGCGGCCGTAAGGCCGCTGTTTCTTGTCCGGATCAACAGCCCGCTCACGCGGGCCGCTCGCCAGGAACGCCCTATGCCCACCGCACTCATCACCGGCGCGTCGGCCGGCATCGGCCTGGAACTGGCGAAGCGGTTCGCCGCTGCCGGGCACGCGCTCGTCCTCACCGCCCGTCGCGCCGACGAGTTGAACAAGCTGGCCGAGCAGTTGAAGGCCGCGCACAACGTCGCCGTTCACGTCTTCCCGCTCGACCTCGGCGCGCCCGACGGCCCGGCGAAGCTGCACGAACAGGTGACGGCCGCCGGGTTGACCGTGGACGTGCTGGTGAACAATGCAGGCTTCGGTACGCTTGGCCCCTTCCTGGATGCGGAGCTGGAAAAAGAGTTGGCGATGATCCGGCTGAACGTGTCGGCACTGGTGGAGTTGTGCGGGCGGTTCGTTCCGGCGATGAAGGCCCGCGGCAGCGGGCGGGTGCTGAACGTCGCCAGCACCGCGGCGTTTCAGCCCGGCCCGTACATGGCCATCTACTACGCCACCAAAGCGTTCGTGCTCTCCTTCAGCGAGAGCCTGTGGGACGAACTCCGCGGTAGCGGCGTCACGGTGACGTGCCTGTGCCCCGGCCCGACGAAGACGGAGTTCGCGGACGTGGCCGGGATGCACGGCACGAACCTGTTCAACGGGCCGAACGTGATGAGCGTGGACGCCGTGTGCGACGCGGCCTTCCGCGCCACCATGAAAGGCAAGCGGCTGGTGGTGCCGGGCTTCATGAACAAGCTGCTGGTGTTCGCCGTGCGGTTCGCCCCGCGGCGGATGATCCTGCGGATCGTGCGGCGGTTCCAGCAAAAGCGGACGTGACGGATGGAGAATGGGCACGCGGGTGACGCGGATTCCAGCGCAGATCATCGCGGATGAAGGCCGGATTTCACCACCACGGGCACGAGTGGGAACCAGAGCGTCTCACGCAGAGCCGCAGAGACGCAGAGAAAACAGGGGAGGTTGGGGAACAGGCCGTCGGCACCCACCTACTTGTTCTCTCTGCGTCTCTGCGGCTCTGCGTGAGATGTTGTTTCCTCCCTCTCGTGCCCTCATGTGCCCTCGGCGGTGAAACTCTTCTGTCTTCATCCGCGCTGGAATCCGCGTCATCCGCGTGCCGATTTTCCCGCCGCCGCCGCCCTACATTAGCCCCATGCACTCCCCCGCCGCATCCGCCTTCGCCGCCCTCGCCCGCACGCACACCGTCGTGCCGGTGTTCCGCACCCTGGTGGCCGACGCCCTCACCCCCGTGTCGGCCTACCGCAAGCTCCGCTCCGCCGACCACTGGGCGTTCCTGTTCGAAAGCGTCGTCGGCGGGGAGCGGGTCGGGCGGTACAGCATCCTCGGCGCGAACCCGTTCCGCCGGTTCGAGGCGTTCGGCACCCTGGTGCGGGAACAGGTCGGCACGCACAAGCCCATTGAATACTCCCACGCCGACCCGCTGCGGCTGCTCGAACAGCGGATCGGCGAGTTCCGCGGGCCGCACCTGCCGGGGCTGCCGCCGTTCTGCGGCGGGGCCGTCGGGTTCGTCGGGTACGACGCCGTGCGGTACGTCGAGAAGCTGCCGAACACCCCGCCGGATGATCGCGGCATCCCCGACCTGTGCTTCGGCTTCTACGACGAGATGGTGGTTTTCGACCACATCAACAAGACGGTGCTGGTGGTGGCGCACGCGCACACCGGCGGGACGGGCGAGGCGGACTACGCGGCGGCGTGCGCGCGGGTGGACGCACTCGTGGCGAAGCTGGCCGTTCCGCTGTCCGACTTGGCAGTCCACGACATCGACCTCGACACCCGCTACCCCGACCCGCACGCCCGCTACGCCAGTAACTTCACCCGCGAGTCGTGGGAGGCGATGGTCCGCCGCGGCATCGAGTACATCCACGCCGGCGACGTGTTCCAGTACGTGCCGAGTCAGCGGTTCCGCACCACCACCGTCGCCGACCCGTTCGACATCTACCGCGCGCTGCGGGTCATCAACCCCAGCCCGTTCATGTTCTACGTGGACGTGGGCGACACGAAGCTGGTCGGCGCGTCGCCGGAGATCATGTGCCGGGTAGAGAACGGCGAGATGACTGTCCGCCCGTTGGCCGGCACCCGCCGCCGTGGGGCGACACCCGACGCGGACAAGGCACTCGCCGAGGAACTGCTCGCCGACCCGAAGGAGCGGGCCGAGCACATCATGCTCGTGGACCTGGGGCGGAACGACGTGGGCAAGGTGGCGGAGCTTGGCAGTGTGAAGTTGGCCGAACTGATGACAGTCGAGCGGTACAGCCACGTCATGCACATCAGCAGCACCGTGACGGGCAAGCTGAAGGCGGGGCTGACGGCGTTCGACGCCCTGCGGAGCGCGCTGCCGGCGGGCACGCTGAGCGGCGCGCCGAAGGTACGGGCGATGGAAATCATCGACCAGATGGAACCGCACAAGCGCGGACCCTACGGCGGGGCGGTGGGGTACTTCGACTTCGGCGGGAACATGGACACGTGCATCGCCCTCCGCACGCTGGTGATGCAGGGCACCACCGCCGACATCCAGGCCGGGTGCGGGGTGGTGGCCGACAGCGAATTGCTCGCCAATACCTATCTCGCGGAATTCTTGACCGCACAGGGACTGCCAACAACGGCCGAACAGTCGATAGCGCGGTACATGGGCCGGCGCTGGGCCGATACCGAAGCAAGCGTCGCTCAGGCCCTGGGCCGCCCGCTGCCGTCAGATTTCCAGGAGCGTTATCGTGCTTTTGTCGGTGGGCGCGTCCGGTCAAACGTACAGGCGGTGCCTGGCGTTGTTGAGTTTCTCGCGCGTCATCACACCCATCGATTTTGTGT
>JANNVG010000564.1:0-4262 GCA_031414395.1 Fimbriiglobus sp. | reverse complement strand
ATCCTCGATTTTCTGAAGACTCACGGTGGCGAGTTTACGGCCGATTCGCTGCACTCTGCTATCCTCAAACAGAATCCGGGAATCGACGTAAGTCCGTGGGATGTCAAGGAAGCGATCTGGCAACTTGTAGCCGACCGGCGGGCCGTTCTCACTCCGTCTCGGAGCGTGAGGGCTGCGTAGCGGTGGGCGTGTAGAGGCAGCGATGAATCGATCTACACGCCGCTATGCTGAACCCAGCACATCTCAGTCTGACCGTGACCGCATCCTCTACAACCCTGAGTTTCGTCGGCTTGCCTCGGTGACTCAGGTCGCAGTCGCTGAAGGCTGTTTGCTGTTCCACAACCGGCTCACACACAGTCTTAAAGTGGCTCAGATCGCTAGGCGATTGGCATCACGTCTCAATAGCCAGTATCGGGAGTTGGCCGACGCACTTGGCGGGATCGATGAAGAAGTATGCGAAAGCGCCGCGTTAGCCCACGACCTCGGACACCCGCCGTTCGGCCACGTCGCAGAACGACGGTTGGACAAACTGATGGTCAAAGGAGACGTGGCCGACGGGTTCGAGGGGAACCCGCAATCCTTTCGGATCGTCACCAAGTTGGCCGTTCATCGTAAGGAGTACGAAGGACTGAACCTGTCGAGGGCCACGCTCGCTGCCATCCTGAAATATCCTTGGCATCGGCAGACCACAGGTAAGGCCGCCAAGAAGTGGGGGGCATTTCATTCTGAGAAGGACGACTTCACGTTCGCGCGGAACAACCGCAGCGACACCGCGCCAAGCCTCGAAGCCCAGATCATGACGTGGGCGGACGACATCACCTATTCCGTTCACGACATTGAGGACTTCTACCAAGCCGGGCTGATCCCGCTTGACCGTTTCGGCGGTCCTGGCAGGAGCGGCGAGGCGGATCGGTTCTTAACCGGCGTGGCGGAACGCCGACAGCGGGAGGGCTTGCAACCGAAATACAATTGGAAGGAGCAGCAGGGTGTGTTCCTGCGATTGTTTCAGAACTTCCCCATCCCTTCTGGCCCATACACCGGCGGTCGAAGGCAACAGGCCGCACTCAAATCATTCAGTCAAGCCATCATTGACAACTACGTTGAGCGCACAGGTTTGGAAGACAACTCATCTCTCGATGATCTGTTGAAGCGTGATGATGATGTACTGATGGAAGTAGATATCCTGAAGGAACTTCTCTGGTTTTACGTCATTAAGAACCCAGCGCTTGCTTCACAAGAATACGGCCAGGGACAGGTGATCGAGGGGCTGTTTACCATCTTGGCAGACGCCACTTCGGCCAACGACCCAGACAGGTGGCATATTCTGCCGGGTCGAGCTCGAGAGATGATGGGCGACCTGAGAAACAAGTTCGGCCCGTCGAGCATCCGGACAGAAGACCGGCTAAGGGTGGCTGCTGACACTGTGGCCGGTATGACCGAACAACAAGCGATGATGATGTTCCACCGTCTTACTGCTGTCTCACCAGGATCGCTATTTCAACCCATCGTGGTCTGACGCGAACACATAGCAGCAGTGAGTAACCACAGGAAGCTGGACTGCCTCCGACCATGCCGGGCAGCGTGGCTTAACATCCCGCATTCCTACTTTCACCCCTCGGTGAACCGCAGGTTGAACTGCCGAGCCGCCTCCCGCATGGCAGAGAGCGTGGTGCTTGTGGGGTCGAGGGGTTGGCCGTCGGGAGCGACCAGCCGGAATTCCACACCCAACTGCAAGGTCTTCGGGTTCAACTTGGTGGCGGGACTGATGAAGCAGCGGAATAGCTCCGTCCACGATTCCAGCGCGACGTTCCCGGAAATGGTGATGGTGTTGATTTCGGTTTTCCCACCGCCGGGCACCGTCGGCAGCGTTGTCGCTCCCGCTTGGGAAGTGCCCGCAATGCCTGTCCCGGTGCCAGCGCTGCCCCCGGCCAGCGCGGTCGCGGTGCCCGTCACCACCGACGGGGTTTCCACTGGCGGCGGGTCGGCAAACGGCGGGATGATCCAAACCCCTTCCTCCGTCCGATCCAGCGCGACGTACTCCCCGCACTTCTTCGTCTGTAACTTCTCAACCGTCGTTCCCTTCCCGATTCCGATGAGCCGATCCTTGCACGCCTGAGACAGCCCGGTCAGAACCGCGTCGGCGGTCGCCACCAGCGGCTTGTCGGTGTACCGCACGAACGCCTCGACCGCATCCTTCACCCGGATACCGCCGCTGGTCGGGGTCATGCCCGTCTGTTGAAGCGTGACGGTGCCTACCTTCCGCAGAACCCATTCTTCCTCGTCCGTTACCTGCCGCCAGACGGCGAGCAGGTGGTCGCCGAGCGAACTTCCGATCTCCGTGAGCGTGGAAACGGCCACCTCTTGCCCGTCCACCCTTGCGACGTGCGGGTATGCTCCGCCGATCACCTCTGACACGATTTCCTTCTGGCGGGTCAACTTCTGCTTCAGTTCGTCCACTTGCTCCGGGTCGAGTTGGCTGGCGTAGTCCCGCTTCACCGCTTCCAGCGCCGCCACCTCCCGTAGTTCCTTCCGCAAGCGGGTCAGTCCGCGGGGATTCGGAAGCAGGAAGAGCAGTGTGTTGCGGTAGAGCCGATCCTTGCTCCCGCACTGCTTGCTGATCTCCATCACCCGGTCTTTGGCGGCGTTCCCCATCATGCCTTCGTCGATCCAGGCACAATCCGGGGGCATGATGAGCAGCGTCAGCAGTTTCTGTTCGGGAAGGTCGGCCGGGGGGTTCACCAGTACCCGCCACGTCGCCGGGTCCAGCTTCGCGGCCTTCGCCTCTACTTGCAGCGACTCGACGATTTCGGCGTCGAACTCTTGGCCAGCGAACTGCCCACGGTATTGCACCAGTAGTTTCGTGAGCGTCGGTTTGGTGCCGAACCAATAACGCTTGCCCTGGCTGCCGGCGGCGGCTTGGTGAAGGTAGAACGCCCGCTCTTCGAGCGCCAGAAGTGCGCCGTCGGTTAACCCCCAGTTCAAATCCGGCCGGCTCACCGCCAGCCGAATCTCCTTGCTGCTGAAGCCGGCCCGCTCCCCCTGCCCGCCGAACGAGCCGAGCAGCACCGCCGACGCCAGCCCCTGAGCCACCCGCTCATCCGCGTACTCCCGCCCGCGCTCGCCGTCCACCGCCACCGCGTTCGCCTTCTCGCCGGTCACGTCGGCCGCCACTACCGAGTCATACGTCACTCCCCACAGGCGGGTGAGCGCCGCCCGCAGCGCGTCCACCGTCCACCCCACATGACACGGTTGGATGAGCGGTTGCGTTTGCTTCGTTTGCTCCCGCTGCTTCCACAGGTCGCCGACGATGCTGGCGAGCAACCGCAGCACCCCCCGCGTGCGTTGAAAGTCGTTGTGCGACCCCCACCGCAGGTACAGCGTGTCGATGAGCGACGGGTGGAACGGGTACGCCGCCAAGATGCGGTCTCGGTAGCTGGCCTTCGTCGCCTCCGCAGGCACTTCCCCCTTGTGCGTGGCGTAGAGCTTCATGAAAGCGTCCGCGACCGGCTGCACCGTCTGCTCGTCCCCCAACCGCTCGAACAGCCGCCGGCGAACCACCTCAGTAATTTCCTCGTCCGCCACCGGCTTCATGTCGGCGCTCATTCGCCCGAACCGCTTCTCCAATCGGCTCAGAATCTCCTGCCCTTTGTCGCTACTCGCCACTTCGAGATGGCTGGCTGGCAGGGTGGCGACGATCACCGCGCCCGGCACCTGGGCGGCGGCTTCGGTCAGTTGCTGCACGAAGCTGATGGTCTGGTCGGCCAGCGTGCCCTGTCCTACCGTCGATGCCATCGCCCCCACGCAGTAGTCCGCCAACTCGTCGAGCAGGATCAGGCACGGGGCGGCTTTCTTCAACACCTCCACGAACAACCCTTGCGGCACCGCCCGCTGCTGATCGTTCGCCTCGATCAGTTTGTAAAGCTCCACCCCGCCAAGTTGCAGCGCCAGTTCGCCCCAGAGCGTTCGCGTCGTCACCCCTTCCGGCGTCCGCCGCCCCTGGGTGGCGTCACAGGTCTGGTTGCTGAACACCGCCACCCCACACGGCTTCGCCGGGATGTTCTCACCCAGCGCCGCCCGCACTTCGGCGCAGGCGGCCGATTTCCGTAGCACGTCAGGGTTGCGGGCTAACACTACAGCGCGGGTTCGGGATCGCCTGTAGGATGAGGTCATCGGGAGGGAACCCCATGACGGATGAGCAGATTCGGGCGTTGGGGCCGGCGTTCGCCGCGGAACTCCGGCGGTACCGCGGGTGCTTCGGGCAG
>JANNVG010000563.1:0-8975 GCA_031414395.1 Fimbriiglobus sp. | reverse complement strand
CGTGAGCCGCCTGGGTGACTGACACCCAGGCGGCTCACGCCGCCGGTTCGTTACGCCGCCACCACATTCTTACTCCGCCCCGGCACTTTCTTCGTCGCGTTGCGGGTGTCGATCACGCACTTCGAGTGCCTCACGATGAACTCGTAGTCATACGCCGTGTGGTCGGTGGCGATGAGCACGCAGTCTTGGGCCGCCAGGTACTCGGCGGTCAGCGGCTGGCTCTCCAACGGCGGCAGGTGTGGCCAGTGCCGCATGGCCGGCAGCGTGGGGATGTGCGGGTCGTTGTACGTCACCACCGCGCCCTTCTTCAGCAGCAGGTCCATCAGCTCGAAGCCGGGGCTTTCCCGCGGGTCGTCGATGTCCTTCTTGTACGCCATGCCGAGGATCGCCACCCGGCTGCCCCGCACCGGCTTGCCGGCGTCGTTCAGGGCGTCGCCCACCTTGTTCACCACGAACGCGGGCATGGCGGTGTTCACCTCGCCGGCCAGCTCGATGAACCGCGTGTTCATGCCGTGCCGCTTGGCCACCCACGCCAGGTAGAACGGGTCGAGGGGAATGCAGTGCCCACCCAGGCCGGGGCCGGGGTAGAACGCCTGGAAGCCGAACGGCTTGGTCTTGGCCGCGTCGATCACCTCCCACACGTCGATGCCCATCCGGTCGTACAGCACCTTCATCTCGTTCACGAGCGCGATGTTCACCGCCCGGTACGTGTTCTCCAGGATTTTGCACGCCTCGGCGATCTCCGGGGTGCTCACCCGCACCACTTGAGGAACAATCTTCTCGTACAGCGCGCACGCCACGTCGCCGCTCCGCTCGCACAGCCCGCCGACCACTTTGGGAATGTGCGTCACCGAGTGCATGGCATTGCCGGGGTCTTCGCGCTCGGGGCTGAACGCCAGGAAGAAATCCCGGCCGGCCTTCAGCCCGGTGCGCTCGAGCACCGGCAGCACCTCGCCGCGGGTGGTGCTGGGGTAGGTGGTGCTTTCCAGCACGACGAGCTGCCCCTTGCGGAGCTGGCCGGCGATGGCGTGGGTGCTGTTCACCACATACGACAGGTCGGGTTCGCGGGCGTCGGTGAGCGGGGTCGGCACACAAATGAGCACGCAGTCGGCTTCGCCCAGGCGGGTGAACTGGTCGGTCGCCTCGAAGCGGTTGGCACGCATCTCCGCGATCGTGGCGTCGGGGATCTGCTTGATGTAACTGCGGCCGGCGTTCAGCTTGTCGACTTTGTGCTGGTCGATGTCAAAGCCGAGGACGCGGAAGCCGGCGCGGGCGAAGGCGCGGGCGAGGGGCAAGCCCACGTAGCCCAGGCCGATGATGCCGACCGTGGCGGTGCCGGTCTGAACGCGGGCGAGCAAATGCGGAAACGGGTCGGCCATGGCCTCTCCATCCGTGGAGTTGGGTCGATCGGGTGCGGCGTCGTGCCGTGGGCGGAATGGTGTCAAATTCTCGGGGGGTGTGTCAACGCCAAGCGTGGTAAGAATTGCAAAGGGGGTGTCGGCTTCTTGGTCAATTCGAGATTGGCCACGGATCACACGGAAGGCACGGATCAGACCGAAAAAAAATCTGTCTTGATCCGTGTCTTCCGTGTGATCCGTGGCCGCTTCTCCGACTTCTTCTACCGCTGTTCGCGCACGTTGAACTCCAGCTTCCACTTCTGCTTGCCGTCCTTGGTGTGGCACCACAACTCCAGTTGGCCCACCTCCGTCACCTTGCTGTGCAGGTGGACCGACACGCGACCCCGCTTGCCGTCGAGCGTCACCCGCACCGGACTGAGTTCGTCGATCTGCCCTTCCCACTCGTCGATGAGCGCACCCGGCTTGTCGTCGCGGCGGACGGTGCTGCCGAGGAAGCGGAACTCGGCCTCCTCGCCCACCACCAGACCGAACTCCTGTTGCGGGATGTCGGCTTCGGTGCCCTCCTCCATGCCGAAGGGCGTGACGCACAGCGCCTTGATCGGCTGCGGCATTCCGGGCACGGCGGGCATGGCCGTCTCCACGCCGATGTAGTACGCACGGGCGGTGCCCCCGCGAATCCGCACGCCCTTGCCCCGCCGCACCAGGCCGTAGTATGCCGCCCCCTTCGCCACCGCCTGATCCAGATCCGCGCCGGACAGCTCCCGCGTCGGCTCGGCCTTCGCCGCCTTCGCCCACGTGTTCAGCACGCCCAGGAACCGCGCCCGCATGGGGTCGGCCTTGAACACCCCACCGTTGAACAGCACGGCGGTGGGCAGGCCGGTCTCCTTCTTCTTCTTGCCGGGCTTTTCTCGACTGGACAGCGCTTCGGCTTGCCGGGTGAGGAAGTGGGCGAGGTGCCGCGTGACCCCGGCATCAGCGACATACGGCAACCCCAGCTCTTGCAACCCGGCGGCGCGGCTGCGGGCGGGTTCGGCGTCTCGCGGGCAGTCGGGGAAGAAGCCGTCGAGCAGCACCTTTTCCACCTCCGCCCGCGGCAGGTCGTACTTGATAGTGGACGCGATGACCGACCGCCCCTTGCCGAGTACCGTGACCGGGGCCGACGCCAGTGTGCTGTCCGCGAGCAGTTGTTCCTTCGCCGCCCGTGCCGCGTGCGTGAGTTGCAGCATCTGCCCGGCGTCGAGTTTCGTGCCCTGCTTCGCCAGTGCCGCCGACACCGTGTACGCCAAACTCAAGTCCATGTTGTCGCCGCCAAGCAGCAGGTGGTCGCCCACCGCCAGCCGTGTCAGACTGAGGTTGCCGCCCTCTTCGCTCACCTCCACCAGCGTGAAGTCGGTGGTGCCCCCGCCGAGGTCGGCCACCAGCACCAGATCGCCGACGTTCACCTGCTTCCGCCAGTTTTCCCCCTGGCCGTCGATCCACGCATAAAACGCGGCCTGCGGTTCTTCCAGCAGGGTGAGATTCTCGAACCCGGCGGAGCGTGCCGCCTCGATGGTCAGATCTCGCGCCGCGGCGTCGAAGCTGGCCGGCACTGTCAGGATGATGTCCTGGGCTTCGAGGCGGTGGTCGGCCAGCCCCTTCGACATGGTGTGGTTCCACGCCTCGGCGATGTGCTTCAGATACCGCACTGACGCTTCCACCGGCGAAATGCGACGGTCGTCTTCGCCCGCGCGGAACGGCAGGATGGCGGCCTTGCGGTCTACACCCGTGTGACACAACCACGACTTCGCCGAACTCACCAGTCGCGTCGGCACCTTCGCCCCGAAGGTCTTGGCGAACTCGCCGACGGCGTAATCCCGGTCGGCGTCCCACGGCAGCTTCATCGCCCCGGCCGGTTGCTCGCCGTTGCCCGGCAGGTACAGGTTCGACGGCAGCAGTGGGCGTTCGGCCACCTCACCGGAGTTCACCACTTGCGGGATGAGGAACGGCTGCACCTTCGGGTCGCCCCCGGCGCCGGTGTCCACGTAGGCGAGCGCGCAGTTGGTAGTGCCCAGGTCGATGCCGACGACGAAGCGGGAGGTCATGGGGAAGCCTGAACGGGGGCGGTGCGAAGTGGGACATTATACGGCGGACGGCCGGTGTCAACCGGCCGGTGCTGTCGCGTCTGCCGAGCACCAGCCGGTTGACACCGGCCGTCCGCCGGGGTCACTTCCGCTTCTTCTTCGGCTTGGGCAGGCCGGCGGGTTTGCCGGATTTCCGCGGGCGCGGGGCGTCGGATTCACCAGCGGGCTGACGCCCGCCGCTCGCCTCATCACGGCCGCTCGCCACGTCGCGCACGATGCGCCAATCCAGCATTCGCTTCTGCAAATCGACGCGGGCCACTTCCACCCGCACGCGGTCGCCCAGCCGATACCGCTTCTTCGTCCGCCCGCCGGTGAGCGAGTGGCTACTGTCGTCGTAGTGGTAGTAGTCGTCCGTCAAACTCGAAATGTGAACCAGCCCCTCGGCCGGGAACTGCTCCGCCTGTGCGAAGAACCCGTACTCGGCCACGCCGGTGATGACGGCGTCGTACTGCTCGCCCAGCCGCGTGCTCAGGTGTTGCAGGATGCGGAGCTTCACCAACTCGCGCTCGGCCTGCTCCGCCCGCCGCTCCGTCTTCGAGCAGTGGTCGCCGAGCGCGACCAACTCCTTTTCATCCGCGCTCACACTTTTCACCTTGATCCACCGATCAATCAGGCGGTGAACCTGAAGGTCGGGATAGCGGCGGATGGGTGAAGTGAAGTGGCAGTAGTCATTGAAGGCGAGGGCGTAGTGTTCGTCTTGGATGGGCGAGTACGCCGCTTGTTTCAGACTTCGCAACAGCGAGTAGTGGATGGCGGCGCGTTCGGGTTTGTCGGCCGTCTCGTGTAGCAACCGCTGCAACTCGAAGCGATCCAGGTGCCGCTTCATGGGGTAGCCGAGCAGCGCGGAGAACTGCGAGAAGTCGTACAGTTTGTCCTCGTTCGGGGAGGGGTGGACCCGACGCAGGAACGCCACGCCGAGCCGCGACAGGTGTTCGGCCACGGCCACGTTCGCCGCCAGCATGAACTCCTCGATCACCTGATGGCTCAGGTCGTGCGCGGCGAAGTGCGCACCGCTCACCTTGCCGTCGGCGTCGTACTCCAGCACCGCCTCGGGCATACTCAGTTCGAGCGCCCCCCGCTGGAGTCGCTTGGTGCGGAGCTTTAGGGCGAGGGATTTCATCCTCGGCAACATCTCCGAAACGGCCGGCGACAGGGTCAAACCTACCCCCCCCCGGCCCCCCCCTTCCTGGGAAGAAGGGGGGGGAGGTTCGGACTCCCCCTTCCCTGCTAGGGAGGGGGGCGGGGGGGGTAGGTTTTCAGATCCGCTCAACAACTCCTGCACCTGCTCGTAGCTGAACCGCTGGGCCGCCTTGATCGCGCCGTTGAAGAACTCGACGTGGGCCACTTTCACGTCCGGGGTGTACTCGATCCGCACCGTCTTGACGTACCGCACCTTCCCCTGTTGCAGACTGGCCAGCCCGTTCGAGATGACCTCCGGGAACATCGGGATCACCCGCTGCGGCAGGTAGACGCTCGTGCCCCGCTTGCGGGCCTCGGTGTCGAGTGCCCCGCCCGGCTTGCAGAAGTGACTCACGTCCGCGATGTGAACCGTCAGGATGGTGTGCCCAGTGTCGGCGTCTTCGGTCACGCTCACCGCGTCGTCGAAGTCCTTCGCGTCCACCGGGTCGATGGTGACGACCGTCTCGCCGGTGAAGTCGGTGCGGTTGAATAAGTCGGTTTCGTTGAACGCATCCGCCTGGGCGCGGGCTTCGGCCAGCACGGGTTCGGGGAACTCGTCGGGGATGCCGAAGGCGCGGATGACGGTGATGAGATCGACGCCCGGCTTGGTGAGCGGGCCGAACACTTCGGTGATGACCCCTTCGCCGCGGCTCTCGGCGGTGGGGAACTTGAGCAGGTCGATCTGCACCTTGTCTTGTGGGCGCACGCCCTTCGCACCGGGGTCGCCGACCGACACGCTGTGCGCGAACACGGTGCCGTCCACCCGCACGAACGCCTCGCCGTCCCGCTCGAAGTAGGTGCCGACGAACGTGCGGGTGCTCCGCTCCAGGATGCGGACCACTTCGCCGCGGGGGCTGTCGGACTTGTTCGCCCGCTTGGTCAGCTTGACCATCACCCGGTCGCCGTTGGCGGCGTCCAGTTCGCGGCCCTCGCGGATCATGATGTCCGGGTGCGGCGCCTCGCCCGGCTTCATGTCCGGCCGCACGAACCCCCGCCCGCTCGTGGTGCGGCGGTAGGTGCCGACGGTGCTGCCGTGCTTGTCGGCCAGCCGAAGCGTGTTGTTGCGGCCCACGTCCACCCGCCCGTCATGCACAAGTTGACGGAGGGTGCGGCGGAACTCGGGGTACTCGTCGTCGCTCACGTTCATCCGCTTGGCCAGCACTTTCGGCTTGAGCGGCGAGTAGCTCGGGCGACCGAGTGCGTCGATGATGCGGGTGGTGAGATCTGGCATGGGGAAATGGTGTGAGTGATCGGGGCGGAGGTCAATCGTCTTCCGGTTTCAACCCGGCCACGAACTGGCGGAACGAGTTGGCGAGGAACTGGATGTTCCCCGCCGTTTCAACCGAGCCGTCCCACGTCTTTTCGTCCGGCTCGCGTTCGTGGTCCCAGAAGTAGACCTTTCCAAAATAGCGACCTCGGATGCCGATGCAGATGGCGTTCCCGAACGGATCGTCGGCGATCCACAACAGGTCGTCAGGGATCCGTCCTTGATAGTCGCCTCGCACTTCGCGGAGGTTCGGGACGATTCTCCGTCGGAACCCGCCGAAGCTGCTGATACCCGCGTCGGCAGATTTGCCTTCTGGAGTTGGCCCGTTGAACCAGTAATCGCCACCCAGATTCCCGCCGTTTGAGGCGCAGAGGAAGTGGCATACTCTGCGGGAAGTCTGCGGCCGAGTTCACGTTCCAGCGCTTGGAGCAAGTGTTCCGGTGCAGGCGGACGCTTGTCCTCCATGACCGCCAGCAGTTCGGCAATTGTCACGGCCACCTCGACGTCAGTCGAACCGCCCGCCGCGGAGCGGCGGTAGATGTTAGCCAGGGGTAGAGCGAGCCGACGGCGAGCGGAACCCCTGGTACCAACGACCAATTTGACAAGCCCCGGAGGGGCGACAGAATCGCCGTCTGTCGCCCCTCCGGGGCTTCTATCAATTCGCCTGCTCTTCCAGGGGTTCCGTTCGCCTTCGGCTCACTTCACCCCTGGCTAACATCTGCCGCCGCTCCGCGGCGTGATTCATAAGGGTACCGCTCGGCTCGGTTGGTCGGCCTCACCCGCCCAGCGTGGGGATGCGGGCGACCATCCGCAGGCTGGCGGTCAGTTCCTCGAACTGGAGCCACGGCCGCAGGTGGGCCACCGCGTTGAACGACCCCGGCTTGCCCGGCACCTCGGCCACGCTGATGCGGGCCTCGGCCAGCGGGTAGCGGGCCTTCATCTCCTGGCCGGCGTTCTGGTTGCTGTTCACGTACCCCTTGATCCAGCGGTTCAGCCAGTCCTCGCAGTCCTTCACCTCCATGAACGAGCCGATCTTGTCGCGGGCCATCACCTTCAGGAAGTGGGCAATCCGGCTGCTCGCCATGATGTACGGCAGGCGGGCGCTGATCTCGGCGTTCGCGCTCGCCTCCGGCTTGTCGTACTTCTTCGGCTTCTGGGCCGTCTGGCCGCCGAAGAACACCGCGAAGTCTTCGTTCTTGTAGTGGCACAGGGGCAGGAAGCCGAGCTTGTCCAGTTCGGCCCCGCGGCGGTCGGTCAGGGCGATCTCGGTCGGGCACTTCATGTCGGCCGCGCCCGTCTCGTCCATGAACACGTGCGTGGGCAGGCCGCTGACGGTGCCCCCGCCCTCACGCCCGCGGATGGCCGTACACCAGCCGTACTTGGCGAACGCCTCGGTCAGCTTGGTGCCCATCGCGTAGGCGGCGTTCATCCAGCAGTATTCCTGGTGCTTCAACTCCTTCGGCCGGCCGCTGTTGTCCAGGTCGCCCTCCTCGTAGGCGAACTCCTCGATCGGCTTGGTGGCCGCCCCGTAGGGCAGGCGGGCGAGCGTGCGGGGCATGGTGAGCACGACGAACCGCGAGTCCTCGCTCTCGCGGAACGACTTCCACTTGGCGTACTCGGCCGTGTCGAAGATCTTGGCCAGGTCGCGGGGCTTGCTCAGTTCGGTCCAGTCGCCGAAGCCGAACAGCTTCGGGTCGGCCGCCGACACGAACGGGCAGAAGGCCGCCGCCGCCACGTTCGACATCTTGCTCAGCAGCTCCACGTCTTCCGGGTGGTTGCTGAACTCGTAGTCGCCGATGAGCGCGCCGTAGGGTTCACCGCCGGGCGACCCGAACTCGTTCTCGTACAGCTTCTTGAAGATCTGCGACTGGTCGAACTCGACCGCCTTGTCCACGTCCTTGAACAGCTCCCGCTTGGGCACGTTCAGCACTTTGATCTTCAGCTTGGTGCTCGTCTCGCTGTTCATGACGAGGTGGTTCAGCCCCCGCCACGTGCCTTCCAGTTTCAGGTAGTCGGGGTGGTGCATCACCTTCGCCAACTGCTTCGACAGCGTGGCGTCGAGGGCGGCGATGGCCTGGGTGATCGTCTGCGTCACGTTCTTGCTGTACGTGACGGTCCCCTTCATCGCCTCTTCGGTGAGGGTGCGGATGAGGTCTTCGGCCCGGCTGCGTTCGGTCTGCTTGGTGGCCGACAGCACCTGATCCAGGATGCTGCCGGCTTCGGTGGTGGTGGTCGCGGCGGCGCCCGCCGCCGAGGATTGCGCGCTCATCGGGTGGTGGTCCGGTGGGTGGTGGTGGTGGTGTGGGGTGGGGTGGTTCTAGGCGAACCCGGCCCGCAAGGGCCGCGGGTGGCGTGTTCAGGTGGCTGGTCGTGCCACCCGCCGACCTGGCGGTCGGGGTTCGCCCAGAACGCTGCTACTTCGCCTCGCCGCCGAGTTCGCCCTGCAGCTTCTTCAGTTGCTCGCTGTTCTGGAGCACCTGGTCGAGCAGGTTCTCCAGGTCTTCGGAGCGGTCCACCTTGGTGAGCAAGTCGCGGAGCTTGTCGCGGGTCTCCATCAGCTTCCGCAGCGGCTCGATCTGCCCGGCCACCTTCGCCGGGTCGAAGTCGTCCATGCTGCCGAACTTCAGTTGCACGGCCATCTCGGACCCGTCGGCGGCCAGCGTGTTCTCGACTTTCATGCTCAGGCCGGGGGTCATCCGGGCCATCACTTCGTTGAAGTTGTCGCGGTCGATCTGGGTGAACTTGCGGTCCTTGAGCGGCTTGAGCGGGTCGGTCGGCTGGCCGGAGAAGTCGCCCAGCACGCCGACGACGAACGGCAGCTCCTTCTCCACCATCGCCCCTTCCGTCTCCACCTGGTAGGTGATGTGGACTCGCGGCTTCCGCACGCGGTCGAGTTTGTCGTGAACGCTGTCGGCGGCCATGGTCGTCCCTCGGGGGTGGTGGGCGGTCGGGTTCTTGTCATCGCCGCGGGGTTGGGGGGGTGATTCCGGGGGGCGCGCGCAAGCAAGCCGGGGGGGTTATAAAAAAATATTAAATATGATAGCCCCCCCG
>JANNVG010000562.1:0-16160 GCA_031414395.1 Fimbriiglobus sp. | reverse complement strand
CCGACCTCCCCCGCACGGGGGGAGGTGGGGTTTTTGGCCAACTCGCCATGGTGACTGTTAGGGGAACCCAATCACCCCCACAACCCCCCGTGCGGGGGATGGCGCCCGAGGTCCACCCCTGAACCCGGCGGGTGGGGGGTCTGCCTACTTCCGGTGGCACACCCATGGCACACCCCCCACCGCACTTCGGGTTGTCGGTTCGCCCGCCGGTGGTATGGTCGCCCGCCGCACTCGCGGCACCGACCTTCCCACGAGGGTTCCCCCCCGATGACGAAGTTGTTCCTCCGCGCCGCCCTGGTCGGCTGCGTCACCGCCGCCGTCGCGGTCGCCCAACCCCTGCCCCCGGCGATCCCTGTCTCTCCGCCCGTGCCGACGATGGCCGCCCGTGCGGTGCCGGTCGCCCCGATCAAGATGGTGCTGAAGGCGTTCGACGTGGCCGACCTGATGTGCCCGCCGGCCGACTCGCCGCTGGCCAATCCGGGTACCGACCCGGCCATGATCGCCGCCGCGAAGGCGTTCACCGATGTGCGGGGCGAGGAGTTGATGAAAGTGATGCGGGCGTGCGACGACCCGCGGTCGCCGATGAAACTGGACGTCACCACCGACGGCAAGACGCTGGTGGTGAACGGGTCCGAGGCGGTGGCGGACAAGATCGGCGAGTGCGTGAAGTCGCTCCGCACGGCCCGCCGCTCGCAGGTGAAGGTGGATCTCGTGGTGTTCACCGTGCCGAGCGGGAACGAGGCGATGGTGAAGCTGTTCGGCGACAAGCCGTCCGCCGCCGTGTCGCCCGACGACTTCAACAAGGTGTTGCGGGAACTGAAGGCGAACGGGACGGTGGACATCCTTTCCCGGCCGACACTGGTGGTGGCCAACCGGCAGACCGGGTTCTTCCAGGTGGGTCAGGCGGTGCCGGCGACCGGGTGCCCGACGATGTGTGAGACGGTCGGCATGACCACCCGCGTCACGCCGGTGCTGTCGGCCGACCTGAAGTCGGTCGTGCTCGACATGGACCTGTCGCACACGCGGCCGTCGACCGGCAAGCCCGGCACCGACTGCCAGCAGTCGCGGACGAGCATGGTGGTGCCGGACGGCGGGACGATGGCGGTGAAGGTGGGGACGCGGGCGGTCGAGCGGAGAGTGGAAATGAAGGTGCCGGTGGTGGGCGACGTGCCGTACCTCGGGCGGCTGTTCAACTCCATCGGCATCTCGACCGAATCGACCGACACGGTGGCCGTCGTCACCGTCACCCGCGTGGCCGACGCCCCGTGCGTGGTGCCGCCGATGCTGCCGACGGCGGTGGTGCCATACTCCACCCCGCTGGCCGCCCCGGTGCCGACGATCCGCACGGTCGGGGCCACCGGGCTGGAGCGGGTGGGCGTGAGCTTCACCGCGCTGACGACCCCGCCGACGCTCCCGTCGGCCCCGACCCGCGGGTGGGTGGTGGCCCCGGCGAGCGTGCAGTTGACCCGGTGTACCGTTCACGAGGCCTCGGTCGCCGGCGGGGTGATCGGCGGCACCGTCGGGCGGACGGCGGAGTGCGACACGCCCGCGCTGATGGCGGCGTACAAGGCGGCGTGTGCCGCCGGCCGCACCGACGACGCCACCCGCATCGCCCTGCAACTGCTGGCCAAAGACCCGACCTGTTTCGGCAAGTGATGACGGCGGGTGTGAACGCGGCCGCGACGACCTCGCGTCGTCGCGGCCGTACACGGTGTTCCACTCGACGGATTGGTTCACTTCGGGAACGGCGTGAGCGTGACCGCCCACGACTTGCCCCTCACGTTCACCGCCGTACCCTCGAACGTGTCGCGGGCGAACGTGACCGTGTACACCGAGTAGCGGTTGTTGAACTCCCACTCGACCGTGTCGCCGACCTGCGTCCACGTGCCCTTCGAGTACGGCCGACCGTTCTGCTCGGCGGCGAACGTGCCGTCGGCGGTGAACGTGTACGCGTAGCTGCCGCCGTTGCCGTTGCTGCCCACCCACGAGGTGCCGACCACTTGCGGCGCCTGCGGCTTCTTCAGCGCCTTCGGCACCGGCGCGGCAGCCAGCGGCAGGGCGAACAGCAAGAGAACGAGTAGCGGGCGGAGCATGGCGGCGTCTCCGTTCGGGGCGAGCCGTGCCCCGAGAGGGGCCGGGTTGGGAACGGGTGGCCGACTCTCGCCGAGAGTCGGACGGGGGCCGACGCCTGGGGAGCCGGCGTGGAGCGAGTGACGGCTTCCACCAACTCCACGCTCATCACTCCGGCGAAATCTCCACTCCGACTCTCGGCGAGAGTCGGCCACCCGCTCGGGCATCGTCAGTCACCCAGCGGCGAATCCCAGTCGCGGATCTGGCGGCGGAAGTCGTCCAGGTCGATGCCGGCGTGCGGGGGCAGCGGGTACTCGTCGTTCGTGCTCGGGGCCGGCTCGTCCGCCTCGTCGTCCGGGTCCATCAGCTTCACCTTCCGCAGCTCGTCCTCCAGCCGCCGCACCCACGCCGGCACGTCCAATCCCACGCCCACCGGGCTTTCGGCCAGCGGGCGGATGGCGGCCAGCAACCCCTGGAAGGCGGTGTTGTCTTCCGGCTGACCGTCGCGGCGGGCGGCGGCGGCACGCGGCACGCGGGCGCACGCTTGATCCACTCGCAGCGGCTGCACGAAGTGTTCTTCCAGGCGGTCGCGGACGGTGCGGAGTTTCATCCCGTGTTCGCCTTCGCGGGCGGTCAGGTCGGTCAACAACTCCTCCGCCAGCCGGTGTGTTCGTTCGCCGACGAACTCCCGCCACTTGCTCGCCAGCCGGTCGTACCCCCGCTTGCACAACATGTCGTGGGCCAGCACCAGCGGGCGGAGCCGCCAGGCGTAGCGGTCGTAGGCCACCTTCAGCCGCAGGAAGTCGAGCAGGATGTACAGGTTCTCGCCGTAGTCGGATTGCGTGGTAGTGGTGTTGTAATCGCGGTACTCGTCGTAGTGTTCGAGCAGCGCGCTCAGCACCGTCTCGAAGTGGCGGGCGGCCTTGCCCTTGTCGATGGTCGCCTCGGCCCACGCCTCCACCAACTTCGGCCGCGGGTCGCTGTCGCCTTGCAGCACCTCGCGGTCGAGCCACTCGGCCGCCCCCTGCCCGAGCACCCCCCGCACGTTCGACGTGGTGAGGAACCGCACGGTGAACAGATCGCCCCCGTAGGTCTTGATGAACCCCCGCAGCTCGTTCCACTCGCTCTGATCGAGCACCGATTCCAGTGCCGACAGCCGCAGCGTCTGGCTGTGTTCCAGCCACAGCTTCTGGTAGCTCTCCGAAATCTGCTTGAGCGCCGCGGCCAGCGGGCCGTCCTCGCTCGCCCCTTCGCCCCACTCGCGGGCGGCGGTCAGGATGGCATCGACGGTGCCGCTCACGGCGGTGCGGAATAGCACGTCGAACGAACTCACCCGCCGGCCTTCGGGCACGTCGTTCCGCTCCATCTGCCGACCGAGTTTGGTTAAATGGAACGACTCGCGGAGCAGCCCCAGCCGCGGCAACCGGGCGAGCAGCGACTCCATCATCTGCTGCGCCGTCTGCGCGCGGATGGCCGGGGCGGGTGCGCCGCCTTCCGACGGCGGGCACACCAAGAGCGGCTCGTGGCGGAACAGCTTGATGAAGTGCGTGAGCTGCCGGCGGACGGCGTCCGGCTGGGCACTGGCCACCGCCCGCTCCAGGCGAATGGCGGCCCCTTCCCACGCGGGGATGCCGGCCGTCGGCCCCTGGGATTTCTCGCTGCCGGGCAGTTCGGGCACCCGCGGCAGCATGGCGGCGAGCGCGCGGGCGGCGGCGGCCGTCTCCACGGCGGTCTGGACGGCGATGTCGAGGAGTTGCGACTTGACACTGCGGCGGCGGTCGAACTCGCTCACCCCTTCCACCCCGCCGACCGGCTCGGGCACCGGCACGGCGTGAATCTGCTCGGTCAGCTTCACCAGTTCGGCGAAGTTCTCGCGGGCGTTCCGCACCCACCCGGCCACCACCGCCGAGCTGTCCGGGTCGTTCGCGGGGAACAGGTCCGGCCTCGCGGCCAACCGCCACAGCCGCGCCACCGCGGCCAGGAACCGCAGGCCGGTGGTGGTGTGTTCGGACTCGCCGTCGAGCGGGAAGTCGCCCGTGGACGGCGGCGGGGCGTCGTCGGCGAGCGAACTGTCCACGCCGTCGTCGGTGCTGTCCTTGTACTCGCGGTCGGCGTACAGCCCCTTCTTCCAGTCCTCGTCGTCTTCGTCCTCGTCGTCATCGCCGTCGTCGTCCTTCGACCGCCGCGGCTTGAGCGTGAGGACGGCCGGCACCCGCCAGCGGTCGTCGGCGTTCACTTCCAGCATCTCGAAGAACCGCCGCACCAGCGGGCCGCGGTCGGCCGCGCTCACCCCGTCGCCCGTCACCACCGCCCGCAGCCAGCGGAAGGCCAGCCGGAAGAACGACGCCGACGGGTCTTGTAGGGGCACCGTGTCGGCTTCGCTCAGCCACGCCACCAGTAGAGCCATGGCCGCCCGGTGGTCGCCGTGATCGATGAGGGCTTCGACCACCTGGGCGTAGGCGGCGGGCGTGTGGAAGCCGTCGCGGTGCTTCCGCCAGAAGGCCGGGTCGGTGGCCCCGCCGGTCTTCCACAGGGCGAGCGATTCGGACACGTGTTCGCCGGCGTCGGCCCGGTCCGCCCCGATCACCTTGGGAAGCTCGGACACAGTGGGCGTGGCGAACTTGTCCCACCACGCGGCCAGGTCGTGCATCCGCGCTTGCAGCAGCTTGGCGGTGGCGGGTTCACCGGCGGCGGACGCGGCGGCGAGGGCGGTGGCGTACACGTCCAGTTGCCGGCCGACGGTGAGGATGAGTTCTTCGGCCCGCGGGTCGCGGACGGTGTCGCCGCGGTCCGAGAAGGTCGGGAACAGCCCCTGGAAGCCGAGGATGTTCCACGGGTCGATGAGCGCGCCGCAGTCGATGCCTTTTCGCAACAGGCCTTCGGCTTCGGCGAGCAGGGCGGGCGTGTCGGTCACGCGGTCATTGCGGATGGCGTACTGGGCCGAAGTCTGGCGCAACCGGATCTCGGCCGTCATGCGGGCGGCGGGGGCGGGGATGGCGGCGGCCCGCTCGCGGGCGGCGACGGCGTACCCCATGGCGGCGAACAGCACGGCCAAGCGTCGCTCTTGCAGGTGGAAGGCCCGTTCCGATGCGATGGCGCCGTTCAACGACTGCCGCACCCCGCCGAACGGCTGCTTCAACTTCTTCGCCTCCGCCCGCAGGCGTTCGCCGTGCTCGCCCGGCTGCCCTTCGAGCAGCTTCTGGTAGAAGCGATCCCGGAAGCGGGCGATCTTCTGCACCAGCTTCGAGAGCGTGACGGACGAGTCGTAGTACGTCGGCCCGGTGCCGCAGATGCCGGCGCCCATCAGGATGGTGCCGGCCAGCACCGCCGCCGATTCGAACAGGTGGTCGGGGTGGGGGGAAGGGGAAGACCGCTCCCTCGCGGTCGCGGCTCGTTGGGTCGATGCGGGGCCGGCGAGCGACCACCGCACGAGGGCGTCGAGTGTGCCCTGCCGCACGACGAACCGGCGGTAGTACCCGCGGCCGTCGATCTTGTGCGGGTCCCACTCGCCGAACAGCACGTTCGGCCGCTTGTTCACCGGGTGGAAGTGGTCCGTCGCCCGCGGATCGACGGCCAACTCGTCCATCTTCTCGAAGTCGAAACAGGCCTCGTCGAGCAGGTCGGGTTCCGTCTTCTGCAACAACTCCAGCCCCAGCCGCACCACCTCGAAGTACGGCCCCGGACTGACACCCACCCCGCGGAAGTAGACCGGCAGCGGGCACACCTTTTCGTGCGGGTAGAAGTCGGTCTGCGGGCGGGTTTCGAGCAGCGCGATCGGGCGATACCCGACGAACTCGTTCAGCCCCGCCACGCACCTCGCCGGGTCGGACGTGCCGGCGGCCCGCTCGGCGAGAGTCACTTCACAACAGCGGGCGAGGAAGAACGGCGTGAGCAGCGCCGCATCCGGCTGGTGGGCGAGCAAATCGGCGTGGTGCGTGCGGTACGCGGCGGGCACGGCGTCGAGGGCGAGCGCCAGCACCTCGCGGGCCTGCGACACGTCCTTGAACGCGGCCGAGCCGGCCTTCTCCAGGTCGTCGCACGCGGCCAGCAGCCACCGCCGCACCGTCACCCACGGGGTCGGGTCGTGGGCGTGCAGCAGCACGCCGTAGGCGTCGGCGACGAGGGTGCGGAACCGCGGGTCGGGTCGCCCGTCGGAGAAGTTCAGGTAGCCGATCGGCTTCGACGGGTCGAACCGTCGGTTCAGGTCCGGCAAGAGTGCGTCCATCCGTATCACATCCCGCGGAGGATCGGCCGGAGGGTGCCGACGTGTTAGGATAGCCCCTCCGACGCCGGTGAACCAGACGAAGGACGAGCAGTTGAGGGAAGACCGCACCGGAATCCCAGGGCGGTGCCCTGGGCTGAGGGAGGTCGGCCCTTCGGGCCTTTACGGATGGACGGGTTCGTCTTCCCGACCAACAAGGGCCAACGGCCCGCCCTCCCTCAGCCCAGGGCATCGCCCTGGGATTCTTCACACCGGCTTGAATATGAATCGCCTCGTCGTCCTGTTGTCCGGCAGCGGGAGTACGCTGCAAAACCTGCTCGACCGCTGTGCCGACGCACGGCTGGCGGCCACCGTAGTGGGCGTGGTGAGTAGCCGTGCAGACGTGTTCGGCGTGGAGCGGGCGAAGCGGGCCGGCGTGCCGGTGGCGGTCGTCGAGAAGGCCGGGCGATCCGAAGCGGCGTTCGCCGCGGCCCGAAGCTGGTCGGCCGATCTGGTGGTGTGCGCCGGGTGGATTCATTTGTTAAACGTGCCCCCCGACTTCCGCGGGCGGGTGCTAAACGTGCATCCGTCGCTGTTGCCGAAGTTCGGCGGGAAGGGCATGTACGGCCGGCACGTTCACGAGGCAGTGCTGGCCGCGGGCGAGACCGAGAGCGGATGCACCGTACACTTGGTGGACGACACCTACGACACCGGCCCGGTGGTGCTGCAAGCGCGGGTGCCTGTGCTGCCGGGGGATACACCGGACACTTTGGCGGAACGTGTGCAGGCCGCCGAGCGAGAGGCACTGCCGGCGGGGATTCAGCTCCTCTTAGCGAACGCCGGTGGTGGTTGGTCTCAGGGATCAATTCAAACGGAACACGGATGACACGGAACGAACAAGGATGAAGAGGATCAGAAAAATGTTCTGTTCGGATCCTCTTCATCCCTGCCTTCATCCTCTTCATCCGTGTCCGTTCTGTTGAACCTGACCTGACAATCCACCATGCAATTCGCCCGCCCTTTGCTTCGTTGGTTCGACGCCCACCAGCGCCCCCTCCCGTGGCGGCACTCCCGCGACCCGTACCGCGTCTGGGTCAGCGAGGTCATGCTGCAACAGACGACCGTGGCGGCGGTCATCCCGTACTTCACCCGCTTCATGGCCCGCTTCCCGACCGTGAGCGAGCTGGCCACTGCCGACGAGTCCGAAGTGCTGAAACACTGGCAGGGGTTGGGCTACTACCGCCGTGGCCGCCACCTGCACGCGGCGGCAAAGCGGGTGACGGCCGAGCGCGGCGGGGTGTTCCCGGACGACCCCGCCTTCTGGGACTCGCTGCCCGGTGTCGGCCGGTACATCCTCGGGGCGGTGATGTCGCAGGCGTTCGAGCGGCGAATGCCGATTGTCGAGGCGAACAGCCTGCGGGTGCTGTCGCGGCTGTTCGGCAGCCGGCTCGATCCGCGCGGCGGCGAGGGGTTGAAGTGGGTGTGGCGGACGGCGGAGGAGGTGTTGCCGAACAAGCGAGTCGGCGACTTCAACCAGGCGGTGATGGAACTCGGCGCGCTCGTGTGTACGCCCACGAACCCGAAGTGCGGCGAGTGCCCGTTGAAGAAGCAGTGCGTGGCCAACCGCGACAGGTTGCAAGCCGTGATTCCTCCCCCGAAGGCGAAGAAACAAACGGTGACGGTGTGGGAAGTGTGCGTGGTGCTGCGGCGCGAAGGGCGGGTGCTGCTCGGGCAACGTCCGCCGACCGCCGACCGCTGGGCGAGCATGTGGGAACTGCCCCGCGGAGTCGTGAACGACGGCGAGACGAACGAAGCGGCAGCGGTGCGAGTGGCGAAGGAGTTGATCGGCATGACGGCGACGGCGGGCGAGGTGCTGGCGAGCGTGCGACACAGCGTCACGCGGTTCGACATCACGCTGACGGCGGTGGCGGTGCGAACGCGGGCGAAGAAGCTGGCCGGCGAGTTCTACACCGAGTGGCAGTGGGTGAACGCGAGCGAAGCGAGCGAGTGCCCGATGGGGACGGCACAAAGGAAAGTGGTGGGGGCAATCTTGGCGAACCGCGGCAGTCATGCCGGGGGTGGTTCAAGGACCAACAGATCGGGACGCGGATGACGCGGACAAATCCGGGATGAACGCGAATCAGAACAGCAGTCTGATTTCTTCCGATCCGTGTCCTCCGCGTCTTTCCGCGTGATCCGCGTACTGTTCTGTTGAACACCCGAGACCAGTCACCCCCGACTGACTGCCGCGGTTCACCAAAACGAAAACACCGCCGCCCGACCCTTGCGGGCCGGGCGGCGGCGGTCGCCCTTCAGACGACGGAGGGGCTTGGTGTGGCGTCGATCACTACCGCCACTTGGTCATCTCCAGCACGGTCTCCCGCTGGGTGTCCGGGTTCTCGCCGACGTACAGGTGCAGGTGGTCTTTGTCGATCGAGATCACTTCCACCTTCGGCTTGCGGATGTACGCCGGGTACGGGTAGCTGCTCTGCTTCAGGTCGTTGTAGTACACCCCGCACTCCCAGTGGCAGTGGTGCAGTTGGGCCATGCCCACCAGCGGGAAGAAGCGGGGCGGGTCCACCTTGTCGACCACCAGGTTCTTGACGATGGTCAGGTCGTCCTGGAACTCCTCGTACATGAACGGCACGCCCCGCACCTGACGCTCGTTGAACACCCGCATCACCTCGGCGTCGGACGGCGCGTCCTCGCACCGGGCCACCGGGAAGCCGGCCCGGAAGGGCGGCAGGATGGGCGTCTTGGAATCCTTGTCGTGCTGGTACTGCTGCTGCATGCGGTCGGCCACCCACGGTTGCACCAGGCAGCCGGTGCCGCACAGCGGGGCGGCGGCGGCGATCAGCAGTGTGGCGATTCGTACCCGAGACATGTCACTCCCCCTCCGTGAGTCCGGTCGGCGACCGACGGCCGGGGCGAGTCGTCTCGCTCCCCGTGGGCGGGTCGGACCTCCTGAAGGGTGAGGGCCGACCGACCGTGCCGATGGTTCCGTTGCTACGTCAGGTATCGGCTGTAACGGTGGGGAGGTTCAGCGAAATCGTGCCGAAGTGGTCCGGCGGGCACAGGCGACTATGGATAGGGGGTTGCCTAACATGCCTGTCTTTCCTGGTGAACCACGGCAATCACGCCGAGGGTGGCTGATCTCGGGGTTTCAACAGAACGGGACGCGGATCACGCGGAAAGACGCGGAGGACACGGATCGGAAGAAATCAGACTGCTGTTCTGATCCGTGTTCATCCCTGCCCCGTCCGCGTCATCCGCGTCCCGTTCTGTTGGTCCCTGAACCCAACCGCCCGCGGCCCTTGCGGGCCGGGTTCGCCAAGAATGCCCCCGCCACGAGGTTTCCACATGGTCTACCTGTCCCGCATTTACACCAAGTCCGGCGACGGCGGGCAGACCGGCCTGGGCGACGGCACCCGCGTGAGCAAGGACTGCCCCCGCGTGTCCGCCTACGGCGAGGTGGACGAGCTGAACGCCGTGTTCGGCCTGCTCGCCGCACACTGCCCCGATTGCCCCGACGCCGACCTGCTCCGCACCATCCAGAACGACCTGTTCGACCTCGGCGCCGACCTGTGCGTGCCGCCGACCGAGAACGAGAACCCCGAGCACTGCCTGCGGGTGACGGTGCCGCAATACGAGCGACTGGAGAAGGCGATTGACCGGCGGAACGACGCCCTGCAACCGCTGCGGAGCTTCATCCTGCCGGGCGGCACGCCGGCGGCGGCGTGGCTGCACCTGGCCCGCACCGTGTGCCGGCGGGCCGAGCGCAGTTTGGTCACGCTGATGGCGACGGAGACGGTGAACGTGAACGCGCTGATTTACCTGAACCGCCTGTCGGACTACCTGTTCGTGCTCAGCCGGACGGCGAACGGCAACGGCGCCGGCGACGTGCTGTGGGTGCCGGGGAAGAGCCGAACGAATTCGCTGGAGTAGTTCCAGACTGGTTGCGGCTCTGGTCGGGCCGGCTGTGCCGGACCGACGAGCGCCAGTTGGTAGGGCGGGCGAGCCGACGCTTCGTCGGCGACCTCCGCCACGAGCCACACGCGGCGGAGGTCGCGGGCGAACCGCCCGCTCGTCCGCCCTACGATTCTCACCCCGCCCGCTTCGCCTTCTCCTCCGCCGAACTGCCCCGCAGGTAGAGCGGTTCCAGCTTCATCATCTCGTCGAGGGTGAGCGGCGGGAGAGTGAGTGCCACGCGGTACACCGCCGCCACGCTCGGCTCGGTGACGGCGGACACGGCGGCCGGCAGCTTCGCGGCGAATGTGACCACACCGGGGCCGGCGACCTGCACCCCTGCCCCGCTCGCCCACTCGTCGAACGGCACGATCCGCAGGTCATCCACCGCCGTGCCGTCGGTGAACCGCTGGACGTAGATCAGCCCTTGCAGGGCGTCGGCGATCACGTCCACCGTCCCCGGCACGTCCGCCGCGATTGCACCAAATGTCGGCACGCCCACGAGCGAACAACCTACCGCGTAGGCGAGCGTCTTCGCCGCCGTGATGCCCACCCGCAGGCCGGTGTAGCTGCCCGGCCCGACGCCCACCGCCACCCCCGCGAGCGAGTTCGGGGCGATGCCGTGTCCGGCGAGTAGCTGGCCGACGGTGGGCAATAGCAGGCGGTTGTGCTGCCGCCCGCCGCCCAGGTCGGCGGAGGCCAGCAGCACGCCGTCGCGGGCCACCCCCACCCGCGACCGGCCGGACGTTTCCAGGATCAGCCATGCCGACATGGGGTCGTCCTCAGTCTGGGCGAACCCGGCCCGCAAGGGCCGCGGGTGCGAATCACGGGTGGCTTGCACCCGCCCACCTTGCGGTGGGGGTTCGCCCGGAAGACGGCTCGCCCTCGCCCTGTTGTCTTGCCGTCCCCCCGATACGATAACCCAATACGCATTCCGTACCACCCCCCCCGCCACGCGGCCGAGACTCCGCTCCGATGAAGCGTTACTCCGTTGCCAACCTGATTCTGTTCGCCGTGCTGGCGGTCGCCATCCTCGGCGGGTGGTGGCTGGTCGAAACGTACCTGTTGCCGAAGCCGCCCGCCCCGCCGACCCCGCCCGCGGCCGAGCCGCCCAAGCCGTACCGCGAAACGGTGTTCGCCCTCACCGGCGGCGCCGCCAGCGTCAACGTGTCCAAGGAACTGGACCAGTGGCCGACCCGCTTTCGGCCCGAAGTGAGCACGCGCGAAACGGTCCTGGCGTTGACCGGCGGTGGTGTGACCACGTCGCCGGACCTGTCCCAGTGGCCGACCCGCTTCCGCCCCGAGTCGCCCAAGCCGGTCGAGCCGTCGGAGCCGTCGGAGCCGCACAAGCTGATCGCGCTGAGCGGGGAGAAGTACAACCTGAAGGTGCTGCTGACGAACAAAGGCGCCGGGGTGCAGCAGGTGGCGCTGCCGGCGTTCGACCAGGCGTCGCGGGTGGGCGGCACGGCGAAGGACGAGACGACCGGCCTGCCGTACCCGATGGAGTTGGTGCCCGGCTACTACCGCCAGCTCGACCGCGCCACGGTGAAGGCGGACGGCCCGCACGTCGCCCTCACCGCCGGCCCGGTGCCGAAGGACGTGCGCCTCGCCCCGGCGTCGTACACCATCACGCACTACCCGACCGCGCCGACCGGCGACAACGAGCGGCCGCTCATCGACCTGACCTCCCGCACGTGGAAGCTGGTGGGCGAGAAAGCGGGGACCGACGAGACGCCCGGCGAGGTGGTGTTCGAGACCACCCTGGGCGAGCCGTTCTTCACCCGCATCCGCAAGACGTTCTCGCTGGGCAAACTCGACTTCCACGTGCGGATGAAGCTGGAGTTCTTCGCCGCCGCCGGCCGCACCGACAAGTCGCCCGAGTTGTATTACCAGATCGCCGGCCCGCGGAACGTGCCCATCGAGGGCGAGTGGTACTCCGGGGTGCACCGCAACGCCATCGTCGGGTGCAAGTCGTCGAACGGGTCGGCGTACCGCGCCATCGCCGACGCCGCACACATCGTCACCGAGAGCGGCACGGAGAAGTACAAGGCGAACTCGAGCGCGGTGCCCGGCGACTTCACCTTCACGGCCGTGGTGAACCAGTTCTACGCCGCCGCCCTGTGCATCGACCCGGACCAGCCGGACGACGTGCGGAAGGGGCTGTGGGAGTACGTGCGGGCCACCCGCGAGTGGAACGAGACGGACCGCGAGTACGACCCGAAGGACCCGCGGGAGGTGTACTACGCCGACAAGCCGCAGTTGGGCGACATCACCGTGCGGGCGGTGTCCCGGCCGGTGAAGCCGAACGCCGACGGCAAGACGGCCACCGAGCACCGCTACTGGCTGTACCACGGGCCGACCAAGGTGCGGCTGCTGAAGAGCCTGCACCTGCTGGACAAGGACCACCAGGGGTTCGCGGCCGACGTGCCCACCGTGGACGACAAGTACATGGACGCGCTCGGCCTGACGGTGATGACCGACGCCCCCGCCCCGAACTGGTTCGGCAGCTTCACCGGCGGCATCGGCTGGACCGCGCTGGTGGTGTGGTTCACCAACCGCATGCACGACGTGCTCGGCTGGCTGCACGGGGTGGTGCCCGTGTGGGGGCTGAACATCCTCATGCTGACCGTGGCGGTGCGGCTGCTCCTCATGCTGCCCAGCCGCCGCCAGCAGGCCGGCATGTTGAAGATGCAGGAGAAGATGGCGGCCATGAAGCCGGAGCTGGCCAAGCTGCAGGAGCAGTTCAAGAACGACCCGCAGCGGCTGAACCAGGAGAAGACGAAGCTGATGCTCAAGCACGGGGTGAACCCGCTCACCAGCATGGGCGGGTGCGTCCTCATGTTCGCCCAGATGCCGGTGTTCCTCGGCCTGTACTACTGCCTGCAGGAGTCCATCTTCTTCCGCCTGGACAACTTCCTGTGGGTGCAGAACCTGGCCGCCCCGGACATGCTGTTCACGTGGAGCGAGAGCATCCCGTTCCTCAGCACCGCGGATCAGATCGGGCACTCGTGGTACTTGGGGCCGTTCGTCAACATCCTGCCGGTTGTGGCCGTGGCCCTCATGTACGTGAACTTCAAGGTGTCGAGTCCGCCGCCGACGGACGAGCAGCAGGAGATGTCGCAGAAGACGATGAAGTTCATGATGCTGTTCATGGGCGTGTTCTTCTACAAGATGGCGGCCGGCCTGTGCATCTACTTCATCTGCAGCACCCTGTGGGGCCTGACCGAGCGGTGGATGCTGAAGCGGAAGAAGAAGAGGCTGGAGGAGGCGGCCGCGGCCGCCCTGGCCGCCGGCATCCCCCCGGGGCCGACGCTGACGACCACCAAGCCGACCGCCCCGAGCGGCCCGCCCAAGCCGCCCGGCTTCCTGGCGAAGGTGAAGCAGGGGCTGCTCGACAAGCTGGAGGAGGCGCAGAAGAGTGCCGAAGCGAAGGGGCAGACGATCGTCAACAACCCGCAGCAGAAGGCGCAACCCAAGCCGCCGCAGGGCGGCCCGCCGGCCCCCGGCGTGAACGGCACCGGCAAGGGGAAGAAGAAGAAGCGGAAGAAGTGAGCCGCGCTCGTAGGTCGCGGTCGAACAGTCCCCGCAGGGGACGTGAGGCCCGACACTGGAACCGGGAACGCAGTGACCGGGTGGCGTACCACCCACCCGGTCACTGCGTTCCCGGTTCCATTTGATACGCCGTCGGGCCTCGCTCCCGCTCCGCGGTCGCTCGACCACGACCTACCCCCTCACCAGCCGAACCAGCCCTTCTTCTTCGCCGCGTCCGCCTTCGGCTTCTCGGCGGGCGGCGGGGCGGTGGCGGTCATGCGGATGAACGCGAGCACGTCGTCGGTGGTGGCGAACCGCTCGTTCGCCCGCTTCGCGTGCAGCCGCCGCACCAGCCGTTCGATCCACTCGGGCACGTCCTTCCGCAGCTCCCGCAGCGGCGGCGGGTCCACGTCGGCCACCTTCTTCATCACCGCCACCGTGCTGTTCGCCGCGAACGGGTTCTTGCCGGTGGCCAGCACGTGCAGCACCGTGCCCAGGCTGAACAGGTCGGAGCGGTGGTCGAGCGTCTCGCCGCACACCTGCTCGGGCGACATGAACAGCGGGGTGCCGACCACGCTCCCGCTCACCGACACCGAGGCGTCTTTCTCGGAACGGGCCAGGCCGAAGTCCACCAGCCGGTAGCGGCCGTCCTTCCCGCGGAGCACGTTGGCCGGCTTCAGGTCGCGGTGGATGATGCCGCGGGTGTGGGCGGCGTTCAGCCCGGCGGCGATCTGCTCGGCCGCCGTGCCCAGGTCGGCGATGCCCAGCGGCCCGGACTTCTCCACCACCTCTTCGAGCGACTGCCCGTCGATGTACTCCATCGCCAGATACAGCAGGCCGTCGGCCTCGCGGACGGCGTAAATCTGCACCACGTTCTCGTGGCGGATGGCGGCCACGCTGCGGGCCTCGCGGGCGAACCGCTCGCGGTTGGCTGGGTCGCGGCTCACGTCCGGGTCCATCAGTTTCACCGCCACCGGGCGGTCGAGGCCGGGGTCGTGCCCCAGGTACACCACGCCCATCGCCCCGCGGCCGAGCACCTTCGACAGTTGGTAGCCGTCCAGGTGGCAGCCGCCGTCCGGGAAGCGGGCGAAGTAGTCGGGCTGGAAGGGCGGGCCGGTGAGCGGGCGACCGCCGGGCACCGGCATGGGGGTGAGCGTGCCGGGGGAGGTGCGGCCGGTGGCGCTCGACCCGCCGGCGACGGTGGCCGTGCCGGACGCGGCCCCGTGCGTCAACTCCATCAGGGCGGTACACCCGCGGGTGAGCGTGCCCAGGTACTCGGGGCTGTTGTTCACGTCCAAGCTCAGCATCTCGGCGAACGCCTTCACCTTCGGCACCAGGCTTTCGAGGAACGCCACCAGCTCGTTGCAAGACAGGTTGAACTTCGCCTGCGCGGTGTTCAGCAGTTCATTCAGGCGGTCGGGGTGCTGGGCGACGGTGTCCAGTTGGGCGAGCGACTCCGTGAAGGCCAGCAGTTCGGCCCGTTGCAACACGGTCTTGGTCGGGTTGACCAGCACCTCCGGGTGGTGGTGCCCGCGGATCGGATCGACCAGCAGCGAAGGCAGTTTCCACTCGCCCAGCAGGGCCGCCGACACGTCCGCGTGATCCACGCCGAACACCGCCCGCTCGGCCGCGCACACGTCGGTGGCCAGTCGCCCGCGGTTGCCGGCGGCGAAGTCGGCGTACTCGGTCGGGAACGTCTGGCGGAGGAGCAGCCCGCCCATGTCGCGGAGCAGCCCGCACACCAGGTCGTCCTCGGGCAGGGGGCGGCGCATCTTGGCGGCCAGTTCCTTGGCCATGATGGCCCCGCTCACCGAGTTCACCCAATAGTCGCGGAGGTCTTTGGCCGGCACCATGCCGGACTGCATGGCCGGCAGCGACAGGGCCAGCACGAGCGACCGCACGGTGTTCATGCCCAGCAGCAGCACCGCCCGCTCGACCGACGTGATGGGCGACGACAGCGCGTACACGCACGAGTTGATCACCTTCAGCAACTGCCCGCAGATGGCCGGGTCGTGCGCCAGCAGGTTGACGATCTCCTTCACCTCGCAGTCCGGGTTGCTGGTCGCCCGCACGATCTGCATGGCGACGGCCGGCGGGGTGGGGAGCGGCCCGGCCTGCAACACGCGGGCGAGGGCGGTCTCGCGGACCGAAGTACGGCCCGGCGGCGGCAGGATGACGGTGGCGGTGCTCACGGCGTGGTTTCTGATGGGGGGCGATGGGGTGGCGAACCATGCGACCGATTCAGGCGGAGTCAACTTCCGTCCGCGGATTCTGCTCGGGTCGGAATGCGGGGGTTCGGGTGTCATCCCGCGGGCGGAAAAGTGAGCCGACGGGCGAACGGCGCGACGTGAATCCGCCGGTGCCGGAAGTGCTCTGCTCGCTCCGCGAGCGG
>JANNVG010000561.1:0-3356 GCA_031414395.1 Fimbriiglobus sp. | reverse complement strand
CCCGCCCTACGAGGCCGCAAGGGACAGACTGAAAGTGCTCTAAAGCGTGAACTCCAACACCGGCCGGCACGTCTTCAACACAACTCGTGACGGAGGAGCGCCGTGCCCAGGAAATCCCCGCTGGCCAAGCTGTACGGCCGCGATACGGATCGTTACCTCGAACTGCTCGGCAAGTTCCCCCTGCGACCGATTCGCACCGAAGCCGATCTGGACGCCGCCACCGAAGTGATTCACGAACTCATCGACCAGGACACCCGCACCGCTGCGGAAGACGACTACCTCGGAGTGATCTCCGATCTGGTCGAAGCCTACGAGTCGGTCCATGAACCAGAGCCGGACGTGACCGACGCCGGGATGCTGCAATTCCTGATGGAGATGCAGGGCCGCACGCAAACGGACGTGGCCCGCGGGGCGAAGATCGCCGCGAGCACCGTCTCGGAGGTGCTGTCCGGCAAGCGGACGTTGAACCGCGCCCAGATCGGCAAGCTGGCCCGCTACTTCCACGTCGGGCCGGGCGTGTTCACCTTCGACGGGTAAGCCGGCACCGCCGCCTACTTCCGCTCGTACCACACGCCGAGGGGCGAGCGCCGCACCTCGGCGTACTCGGCCGTCAGCCACTCCCGCAGGGGCGGGCACCGCTCGTCGATCACCTCGGCGTAGTGCTGGTCCCCGTGGTCGATGAACACGTACACCGGGCGGGCGGCCTTCAACTGCGCCAACAACTCGGCCCACAGTTCCGGGGTGAGTAGTTCCAGCGCCCAGCCGTGGATGGCCGTACACATCGGCCGGCCGCTTAGGGTGTGAAACAGCGGGTCGCCGGCGACGAAGACGGGGCCGGGCTTGGTGGTAGGGTCGCGCAGCCAGTCGGTCTCGCGGATCGCCTCGGCGTAGGCGCGGCCGGCCTCGGCGCGGGCGGCGGCGCGGTCGGCGTCGGTGAACCCCAGGTGGTGCTTGGCCAGCCGCAGGTAGGCGTTCGCCCCGTGCCCGAGCGCCGGCAAGAACAGCGCCACCCCCACCGCCACGCCCACCCACTTCTCGCGGGCGGTCGGCGGGCGAGTCAGGCGGTCGGTCAACTCCTTCACCACTGCCGGCCACGTGTACGCCGCCAGCACCGACACCGGCACGGCGATCAGCAGCAGGTGGTACGACCACCACGACCACCGCTGCACCAGCACCACCGGCACGGCGGCCAGCACCACCAGCGCGAGCGACACCACCAGCGGGTCCACGCGGCGGCGGAATGAGGCGAACGTGCCGAGCACGGCCAGGGCGAACACCGGCGAGTACGTCTCGGCCAGCCAGCGCACGGACGCGGCGATGCGGTCGAACCCGGCCAGCTTGGCCACCGCCATCACCTGCGGGGGGGTGACGAACAGGGTGCGGAAGGCGTCGTCGGCCGACCCGCACGCCGCGAAGTAGCCGACCGCCACCCCCAGCACCAGCAGCAGGCCGAAGGGGAGGGCGAGCGGTCGCGCCCACTGCCGCCGGCGGACGGCGACCACCGCCGCCGGCAGCCACGCGACCGCCACGCACGGGGCGAAGGCGAATTTGAACAGCACCGCCGCCCCGCCCGCCGCGCCGGCGAGGAGCAACAGCCACACGTTCACCCGCGGGGTTTCGACGGCCACGCACGCCAGCTACGCCGTCAGGAACAAGGGGAAGGCGACCAGCCCTTCGGCTTTGGTCAGGTGCGACGGGTCGGAGCACGAGGTGAGGTAGTACAGCCCGCCGACGAGGACCGCCGGGGCGAGCGGCCAGCGGGGCAGTGCGTGCGCACGCTTGACGGCGAACGCCACCCCCTGCACGAACGCCACCCAGTACAGCCACTCGAACAGGTGGATGCCGTCTTCGCCGAACCCGAAGCACGTGCCGGCCGACTGGTAGAACCAGAACACGCCGGGGTTGGTCACGTCCCACACGTCGCGGTACAACACGGCCCCCACGCCGAGGTACTGGCCACCGTCACGCCCGCCCTCCTCTGCCCGGCCGACGGGCGAGTGTCGCAACCCCATCCGTTCGACACCGGGCCGGTCGCGTTCACTTCCTATCTGGGGTCGTCCGGCACGAGCTACTTGAAGAAGAACGGAGTTCTGTACGCCGACTCGACGACACGGTGGGCGGACGTGACCGACGGCCTGAGCAACACGCTGCTTCTGGGCGAACGCCCGCCGTCGTCCGACTTCCGCCTCGGCTGGTGGTACCGCGGGTGGGGGCTGTACAAGGACGGCACGGGCGAGACGGTGTTGGGCGTCCGCGAGCGGAACTTCTCCGACGACTACCCGACGTGCAAACCCGGCCCGTACCACTTCGACGCCGGTACGAAGGGCGAGTGTGACCTGTTCCACTTCTGGTCGTTCCACCCCGGCGGGGCGCACTTCGCCTTCTGCGACGGGTCGGTCAAGTTCCTGCGGTACTCGGCGGATGAGGTGTTGCCCGCGCTCGCCACCCGCGCCGGCGGCGAAGTGGCAGTGACCCCCGACTGAATGTGAGAGTAAGGCTTCGCCGTAAGTGCTTGGCCGGTATGGGTGCTTCCGCTTTCATGTCATGGTTCCGCGGGAGGGTGGGAGGAAGTGAAACGAAACCATCCGCCACCGGCACGCGGCAGCGGCGTCACACCGCCTGCACGCAGTCGGCCGTGTCCACCCGCGAGTTATTCACCACACGATTCACCCGCACCCGTTCCAACAAATCGTCCGGGGCGGGGCGTAACAATTCAAACACCACATCAGCGTTGGCCTTCGGGTTCAGCCAGTCGGCGTAGCTGGCCCGCGGCAGAATAGCCGGCATGCGGTCGTGCAGCGGGCGGACGGTGTCGTTCGCCGGCACCGTGATGACGGCGCACGTGAACAGCGGCTCGCCCCCGCCCTTCGGCTTCCACAAATCCCAGATGCCGGCGAACGCCATCGGCCCGCCGGCGGTCGGGCGGAACAGGTGCGGCACCTTCACTTTGCCCACCGTCTCCCACTCGAAGAAGCCGGTGGCCGGCAGCAGGCAGCGGCGGTCGCGGAAGCTGTCGCGGAACGGCGACACGGTGCGGACGGTCTCGGCCTTGGCGTTCACCGGGCGGGGGCCGGAGCGAGGATCGGCGGCCCACCGCGGGACGAACCCCCAAACCATCGGCACCAGCCCGCGGGCGGAGCCGTCGGCTTTCAGGCCGACGACGGCGACCGGCTGGCTGGGGGCGATGTTGAACCGCGGGTGCAGGCCGGGCGGAATGAGCAGCTCGAAGTGCTGTTGGAATTCGTCGTCCGGCACGGCGAGGGTGTATCTGGCGCACATGCCGGGAGTCTACCCGACGATTCGGCCGGCGGACGACGTCGGTGAAGTGAATGGGCGAGCCGTGGGGGGGGGGGGGG